>NZ_JBNHGF010000466.1:0-1876 GCF_059091005.1 Arthrobacter sp. Y3223164 | reverse complement strand
GCACGCCGGCGGCCTCGGCGGCACCTACGCCGGCAATCCGCTGGCCTGCGAGGCCGCGCTGGCCGTCTTTGAAGCGTTTGAGGACGGCAGCCTGCTGGCCAACGCCCGCGCCATCGAAGCCGCGGCACGCCGGGTGTTGGAGCCGCTGGTCGCGGAGACCGACGTCGTGGCAGAATTCCGCGGCCGCGGCGCCATGCTGGCCTTGGAGTTCGCGGACCGGGACACCTTGGCCCCGCGGGCCGACCTGGCCAAGGAGGTTTCTGCGCGGTGCCACGCGCAGGGCGTGCTGACCCTGACCTGCGGCACCCATGGCAACGTCATCCGGTTGTTGCCCCCGCTGGTCATCGGCGCGGACCTGCTCGCCGATGGCCTGCAGGTGCTGCGGCAGGCAGTCCTCGACGTTGCGGCGGACGGGAAGCCGACGTCGGCCGCTTCGGCATCGGCCTGACCCGCCTGCTGGGAACCGTCCTCCGGCAGCCCCACACCTCGACACCATCCCCCGAACTCCCCAGAAGGAACGCTCCATGTCTTTGGACCACGACCTGATTTCACTCGATTCCCTGCTCACCGAGGAGGAACGGCAACTGCAGAAGAACGTCCGCTCCTTCGTGGACAGCGCGATCAAGCCGAACATCGCCGGCTGGTACGAAGACGCGGTGTTCCCGCTGGAGATCGTGCCCGAGCTGGCCAAGCTCGGCCTGCTCGGCATGCACCTGGACGGCTACGGCTGCGCCGGCCGCTCCGCCGTCGAATACGGGCTCGCCGGGGCCGAGCTGGAGGCCGGCGATTCCGGCCTGCGCACCTTCGTCTCCGTGCAGGGTTCGCTGGCCATGAGCGCGATCCACAAGCACGGCTCCGAGGAGCAGAAGAACGAGTGGCTGCCCCAGATGGCCACAGGCGAGGCCATCGGCTGCTTCGGCCTGACCGAACCCAGCGCTGGTTCCGACCCGGCCAGCATGAAGACCTTCGCCCGCCGCGACGGCGACGACTGGGTGCTCAACGGATCCAAGCGCTGGATCGGCCTCGCCTCGGTCGCCAAGGTCGCCGTGATCTGGGCACAGACCGACGACGGCGTCCGCGGCTTCGTGGTGCCGACCGACACCGCCGGTTTCAAGGCCACCCCGATCGAGGCCAAGCTCTCCATGCGCGCCTCCATCCAGTGCGACATCGAACTCACCGACGTCCGCCTGCCCGCCGGGGCGCTGCTGCCGAAGGCCAAGGGGCTGCGCGGCCCGTTCGAATGCCTGAACGAAGCCCGCTACGGCATCATCTGGGGCGCCATGGGAGCCGCCCGCGATGCCTGGCAGACCGCGGTCGACTATTCCAAGGAGCGCATGCAGTTCGACAAGCCGCTGGCCGGCTACCAGCTCACCCAGGAAAAACTGGTCAACATGGCGCTGGAGATCAACAAGGGCTTCCTGCTCGCCCTGCACCTTGGTCGCCTCAAGGACGCCGGACAGTTGCAGCCCCACCAGATCTCCGTCGGCAAGCTCAACAACTGCCGCGAAGCCATCGAAATCGCCCGCGAATGCCGCACCATCCTCGGCGGCAACGGCATCACCCTGGACTACTCACCGCTGCGCCACGCCAACAACCTCGAATCCGTGCGCACCTACGAGGGCACCGACGAGGTCCACACCCTGATCCTCGGCCAGAAGATCACCGGCGTCCCCGCCTTCCGCTGACCCCTTCTCCGAACCAAGGAACACGCATGACCTCTCCGGTACAGCTGCAGCACTACATCGACGGCGCCTGGGTTCCCGGTTCCGGCTCCCCCATCGCCAGCCACAACCCGGCGCACCCGGACGAAGTTGTCGCCCGGGGCCTGCAGGCCGGACCTGCCGAGGTGCAACAGGCCATGGCCGCCGCCGTCGCC
>NZ_JBNHGF010000465.1:0-1876 GCF_059091005.1 Arthrobacter sp. Y3223164 | reverse complement strand
TCGCGCCTGCAGCTGCCGACGCCGCACCGGCGGCGCCGACGAGCACGCCCTGCTCGGCCGCGTCGTGCCCGGCGGCCAGCCGGTCTTCCACCGCCTTGATGGTCTTGCTGGATGTCACCAAATCCCAGCAAAAGGCGATGAAGGCGACGGTGAAGGCCATCGCACCGAGCAGGATGAACAGCTCGCTGTACTGGGCCATGGTCTGGTCAATCGTGGGCATGGGAAGAGATGTCCTTAGTGGTTGTCAACGCCGGCGGCGCTCTTGCTATTGTGCGCCCCGGGGGCGGCATCCGTCAGCCACTGGGTGCGGAAGAGTTTGCTGAGGGCGGCCGCTTCCGGGGCCAGCCGGTGGTCCTCGCCCCGGGCCAGCAGGCCCCATTCGACCATGGTGCGGCCGTCCTCGTGGGTGCCGGCCCGCACCCAGACGCGGCGGCGGCCGATGAACAGGGAGGCGCCCAGGCCGGCCAGGGCCAGCGAGGAGAACACAAGGGCACCGACCTTGCCGGGATCATGGTGGATGTCCAGCGCCGCATAGCGGACGAGGCCGTCGAACGTGACGCTGCCCATCCCGTTGGGCAGTTCCGCCGTTTCGTAGGCGGCGAGTTCGATGCCCCCGTCCTCCTGGTTGCGGTCGTTGAGGACGGTCAGCTCGGTCGTGTCCAGGACGTAGACGTTCTTGGGGTCGCCGTTGTCCAGGCCCAGGTCCCCGTAATAGGAGTTCAGGTACAACCGGGGGTTCATGGGATCGGGGTCGCTGCCGTAGGCCACCCCGTCTTCGCCCTCCATCGCGGTCGGGAGGAAGAACCCCACGAAGCCCAGCTGTTCCGGCTGCGCGTCCGGCGCCTTGATCACCAGCGTGGAGGTGTAGGCGCCGTCGTTCGGGATCGCGATGACGGGACCCTGGTGGGCGATGTTGCCCTCGCCGTCCCGGATGGTCACGACCGGCGCGTAGCCGTTGCCCATGAGGTACACGTTCGTTCCGCCGAGTGTCAGCGGGTGGTTGATTTTCAGCACCTGCTGCTCCTCGGGCGCCCCTGGCTCGGCGCGCACGGTCAGGGTGGCGGTGAAGTCGAGCGGCTGGCCGTAGTGGGTCGGTGATTCCCGGTCGAAGACCACATCGAACTCGTCGAGGCGCATGGAGAACGGCTCCAGCCGGTCCTCGGTGAACCCGGTTCCCGGATTGAAGCTGTCGTAGCCGATGAGCGAATTCACGAACGTTTCGCCCTCGACCAGGATCCGCTGGCCCGTGTAGCCGAACTGCCCGCCGATGGCGACGGACACCAGCACGCCGATCAGCGAGGTATGGAAGACCAGGTTGCCGATCTCCTTGGCGAAGCCGCGCTCCGCTCCCACGGAGGGCCGGTCGGTGTCCGCGTCGCGCACATCCACCCGGTACCCGCGGCGCTTCAGCAAGCGGGCGGCGTCCTCGACGGCGGAGCGGGCGGAAACGCCGGCGTCCGCGGGGACCGCCATGGACCCGTACTCGGGCAGCCGGGACAACCGGCGGGGAGTCCTGGGCGGCTGCGACCGCATGGCCTTGTAGTGCTGGATGGCGCGCGGGATGACGCAGCCGATCAGCGACAGGAAGAGCAGCAGGTAGATGGCCGAGAACCACACCGAGGAGTAGACGTCGAAGAGCTGGAAGCGGTCCAGCCACGGCCCGACCGCGGGATTGTCCGCAATGTACTGGGTCACGACGGCGGGGTTGGCGGGGCGCTGCGGGAACAGCGAGCCGGGCACCGCGGCCACGGCCAGCAGCAGCAGGAGGAACAGCGCGGTGCGCATGCTCGTCAGCTGGGTCCAGGCCCAGCGCAGCATGCCGGCGAGACCCAGCGCGGGGACGGCAACGTCGTCGCGGCCGCGGTTGCGTTTCCGG
>NZ_JBNHGF010000464.1:0-1876 GCF_059091005.1 Arthrobacter sp. Y3223164 | reverse complement strand
GGCACGGAGGCCGCAGGACGCCGCCGCGGCGGGCCGTCGGGTTAGAGTTCCGGTGCGCGGTCCGCCGGCAGGGCACCCTCGTCTTCGGGGTGGCGGCTGAGGTTGACCAGGGCCAGTGCCAGGCCTCCCCAGACCGTCAGGATGGAAATGATCAGCATGACAATTGCTGCGGTACTCACGGCTGTGTCTCCTTCAGGGTGTGGGCATCCAGCTCCGGGTCGTTGGCCGCCGACTTCTTGCTCCAGGGAATCAGCGACAGGATGAAGCCGGCCACGATCAGGGACCCCGCCATGCCCCAGCCGAAGACGTTCACGAACCAGTCGGGCATGGGCGGGTCGCCGTAGCCTTCCTGGATCCTCTTGATCAGTTCGCTGATCAGGATGTAGCCCAGCACGATCGGCGAGACGATGCCGACCATGATCCGCCACCCCAGGCCCAGCTTGATGGACGAGACCTCGCTGACGTGTCCGCCCAGCAGCGGCAGCTTGCGGAATCCGTAGGTCACCAGCAGCACGGTCGCCAGGGCGCAGGCCATGATGCCGAAGCTGTTGACGAAGGCGTCGGTGACATCCAGCAGGTTCAGGCCGGTGGTGGTCGGGAACAGCAGGATGGAAATCAACGCCAGCGGAATGCCGACGCACCACGTGGTCTTGACCCGGCTCATGCCGAGCTTGTCTTGGACCGCGGAGATGATGACTTCGATGATGCTGATCAGCGAGGTGAATCCGGCGAACACCAGCGAGCCGAAGAAGAGCACGCCGAGCAGTCCGCCCAGCGGGGCCTCCGAAATGATGGTCGGGAACGCGACGAACGCCAGCCCGATCCCGCCGGCGGCAACGTCGCCGACCTCGGCGCCGGCGCTGAAGGCCATGAAGCCGACCGCCGCGAAGACGCCGATGCCGGCCAGGATCTCAAAACCGGAGTTCGCGAAGCCCACCACGAACCCGGATCCGGTCAGGTCCGTCCGGTGCTTGAGGTAGGACGCGTAGGTGACCATGATGCCGAAGGCAACGGACAGCGAGAAGAAGATCTGGCCGTAGGCCGCGGCCCACACCGTCGTGTTGGTGAGCGCACCCCAGTCGGGAGTGAAGAGCGCGTTCAGCCCGTCGGCCGCACCGGGCAGGAACAGGGACTGGACCACCAGGAGCAGGAACATGACCAGCAGCAGCGGCAGGAACACGATGTTCGCCCGTCCGATGCCCTTTTGGACGCCCGCGGCCAGCACCAGCAGCACCACCGCCCAGACAACCACCAGCGGGATAAGGACCGTGGGCACGAAGTCGAAACCGATGTTCACGTCCTTGCTCACCTGGAGGAACGATTCCATGAAGAATCCGGCGGGGTCGTCCCCCCACTCCTCGGTGACGGAGTAGATCATGTACATCGCCGCCCAGGCGATGATGACGGCGTAGTAGACGCAGATGACGAAGCAGATGGCCACCTGCCACCACCCCAGCCCTTCGGCGCCGCGCGCCAGCCGGCGGTAGGCCAGCGGGGCGGAGCCACGGTGGCGGTGTCCGACGGCGTAGTCCAAAAACAGCAGCGGGATGCCCGCGGACAACAGCGCCACCAGGTAGGGAATGATGAAGGCGCCGCCGCCGTTTTCGTAGGCAACGTACGGGAAGCGCCAGATGTTGCCCAGGCCGACGGCGGAGCCGATCGCCGCGAGGATGAAGACCTTGCGGGTGGACCACATCTCGCGCTTGGGCTTGGCGCCCAACGCTGCCTGCGGGGTACGGGTACTCATGAAGGGACCTCACGGTGTAGGGCTGGCAGTGGTGTGACGCGTGTGACGCCGCGGACCATCCTAGCGCCGTGGGGCGGCTGCCCCGAAAACCGGCCGCCCCGGGCGCCACGCGAGAGCACGCACGCCTCG
>NZ_JBNHGF010000463.1:0-1880 GCF_059091005.1 Arthrobacter sp. Y3223164 | reverse complement strand
CCGCGCGAACGGCGTCCACGGCGGCGTCGACACTCGCGGCCGGAATCCGGCGCGCGGCAGCCGCCCCGGGAACCTGGAGGAGGGCGGCCTCGGTGAAGGTTCCCTCCGGCCCCAGGAAGGTGTAGACGCCTGCCATTACTGGACCCGGGGCTCCTGCCCGTTCTCCGAGACGATCGGTTTGCCGGCATCCAGCCAGGCACCCATCCCGCCGTCGACGTTCACCGCCGAGTATCCGTTCCCGTTCAGCCATTCGGTGGCCCGGAAGGACCGACCGCCGCTGCGGCACACCACATGCAGGTCCACATCGGGGTCCAGTTCCTCCAGGCGCAGCGGCAGCTCGTTGAGCGGGATGTGCACGGCGCCCGCAATGTGTCCGGCTTCCCATTCATAGTCTTCGCGCACGTCCAGAATGGTGGCGTCGCCGCCGATGCTGTTGACATCCACATTCTCGATATCGCTCATGGCAACCTCCGTGATCCGCGGCGGGCCGTGCCGCCGCTGGTGAATTCCTGCTCCGGGCGCACCCGCGATTTGCCCCCTTTCCAAGCCTATAGTGGGATCGTCCGCCGCACCGTAATGAGACAGGGGTACCGATGGCCGCAGACCAGCCGACCATCCTTGCTACGTCCGGCGGAATCACGGCCGGCGTTCGCAGCCGGATCGCGTTCCACCACCTGGTGCACCACGCCGTCGAACTGGCGGGGCCCACGGGGCGGGCACCGCGGCTGGTCCACGTGGGCACCGCCGGCGGCGACCAGCGCTGGCTCCAGGCCGAGCTGGACGAGGCGGCCAGGGTTGCCGGTTACGGCCTGAGCCATCTGAACCTGTTCACCATGCCCAATGTGGCGGACATCGAGGAACACCTGCTGGGCCAGGATGTGGTGTGGGTGGGCGGCGGTTCGGTGGCGAACCTGCTGGCGGTGTGGCGGGTCCACGGCCTGGACGCCATTTTCAGGCGGGTCTGGCAGGCCGGCGTGGTGCTGGCAGGGGTCTCCGCCGGTTCCATCTGCTGGTTCCGCGGCGGCACTACCGACTCCTTCGGCCCCGAGCTGCGGCCGGTCACGAACGGGCTGGCGTTGCTGCCCTACGACAACGGCGTCCACTACGACTCGGAACCGCAGCGCCGGCCGTTGGTGCACCGGCTCGTGGCGGACGGCATCCTGGGCGAAACGCACTGCACCGACGACGGGGTCGGACTGGTCTACCGCGGCACCGAACTGGCCGAGGCGGTCAGCGAGACCGACGGGAAACTCGCCTACCGCGTGACAGCCCAGGCCGGGGACGGGCCCGACGCCATCGCGGTGGAGGAACCGATCGACACCAGGTTCCTCGGCTGACCCGGCGCGCCGGTGGGACGCGCGGATTAGCCCGCACCGCCGGGCGGGGCTACGCTTACGGGCGATGACTGCTTTGCATGACTTGACGGCCGTCGCCCAGCGCGACGCCGTGGCCCGCGGCGAACTGTCCGCCCTCGAACTGACGGAGCATTACCTCCAGCGCATCGATGCCCTGAATCCCAGGCTCGGCGCCTTCATCACCGTCACCGCCGACCAGGCGCTCAAGCAGGCACGCTCCGCGGACGACCACCAGGCACGCGGCGGGACCCTGGGCCGGCTGCACGGCCTGCCGGTGGCCTACAAGGACCTCACGGATGTGGCCGGCGTCCCGACCACCCACGGCAGCGCGGCCCTGGAGCATCGGCCCGCCCTGGCCAACCACCCCTTGGTGAACGTCCTCGAATCCGCCGGCAGCATCAGCCTCGGCAAGACCCAAGTCCCCGAATTCGGGCTGACCTCCTACAGCGAGAACCGTGTGGCGCCGCCGGCCCGCAACCCGCTGGACCCGGCGCTGAGCCCGGGCGGTTCCTCCGGCGGTAGCGC
>NZ_JBNHGF010000462.1:0-1885 GCF_059091005.1 Arthrobacter sp. Y3223164 | reverse complement strand
GCCGGCGCAGCACCAGCGGCAACAGGAGGACGGCCAGCACCAGGGCCGCGGCCGCCGCCGACCACAGCCGTTGCGAGAGCATGTCTTCCTCCGCCAGGCCGGAGGAGCCGGAGGCAGTGGAATCCCGGGGAGTGTCGGTGGCGGCCGGCGGCGGCCCCGCGGGCCTGAGCGGGTCGTCGTTGGGAAGCACCGGGCCGCCGGCGGGTCCGGTCTGGGCGTAGGCCGGCAACACTCCCCGCGACGGCGTGGGCTCGAAGGCGACCCAGCCGATTCCATTGAAAAAGAGTTCCGGCCAGGAATGCGCGTCCCGGGAATCGATCTCGAACTCCTCCAGTGCCCTGCCGGTATCGTCTTCAAGGACCGCACCGGTGGGACGCCCGGGCGCATAGCCGACCGCCATCCGGCTGGGAATGCCCGCGATCCGGGCCATGATCGCCATCGTGGCGGCGTAGTGAATGCAGTAGCCGGACTTTTCCTCCAGGAATGAGGCCACGACCTCGAAACCGCTCTGGTCGTAGCCGCCGTCGACCGGAGCCTGTTCCGAGTACACGAATCCGGACGTCCGCAGATACGTCTGGATGGCCATGGCCTGTTCGTACGGATTCTCCAAACCCGCCAGCACGGTCGCCGTGGTGTCTGCAATGATGCCCGGCATGTTCTCCGGAAGCTCGGAGAAGACAGGATCGACGACGGGGTTGTTCGACGGTTCCGATGCCCGCAGCGCTTCCCTGGTCAGCGCCGGCCTGACGCTGCGCACCTCGTACTCCTGGTTGGCGGTGGTGGTGCCGGACTCGCCGCGGATGTTGAGGGTGCGGGGATCCCAGCTCCACGTGCCGCGGACGCCCGTGACCCGCGCCGGAGCGTAGGGGGCCAGCAGCCAGGGGCTGGTGAAGGATGCCGTACTGATCCTCGTGGTGGTCACCTCGCCGTCTGCCAGCAGGTTCCGCACGCTGGGCACCTCGAGTTCATCGATGCCGGTGCGGCGGTGGCCGTCGAAGTCGCTCGGGCTCCAGCGGGCGCCGGTCAGGTTTTCCAGCGTGACCGAGCGCAGATAGAGCGGTTCCCCGGCATCCGTGGCGTAGGTCATCCTCCCGAAGGCCCCGGGCCGCCGGAGGTTGTCGCCCAGGCTCACCACCGGGTTGAGGCCCGTCGGCGCGCCCCAATTGAGCCTCGAGCCCTCCGGGAACAATCCGGACGTGAAGCCCGGGATGGCCAGCGGGAGCACCAGCGAAACCGCGAGACCGGCCGCCGCTATGCTCACGGCGCGGCGGATCTGCTCAACGGAGGCCAGTCGACCCCTGCCGCTGCCGCCGGCGGCAAGCCACTGCGCGCAGCCCAGCACCAGCAGGTAACCCGCCGCGGCGGCCAGGAAACCCGCCGCTCCGATACTGTTCGGCTTGATGATGGCTGGAACGATGGCCAGGCCCAGCAGGCCCAGGCCGCTGATGGCCGGCATCTGCAGCGGAACGGCCAGCGTATCCACGAGCAGGGCGATCAGCCCCACACCAACGCAGGCCGCCAGCGCGATGCCGTCGTTGACCAGCACCGGAGCGACCTGCGACACAACGGTGTCCCGGGCTTCCTCCAACATGGGATCAAGGGCAGCGAACGTGCCGGGCCCGGGGATCACGCCCAGGAGACCGGTCGGCGCCAGGAACATCGCCGTGACCGACATGACCAGGCCTGCCAGTCCCAGCAGCGCCCCGGCCAGCGGCGACCAGTCCAGCCGGCGGGCCAGCCCCGTGCCCGCCTCGGTGCAACAGACAGTCACGGCGGCTTGGAACAGCCAACTCCAGCCCTCCAGGACCCCGTGCAGGCTGGCGGCCGTGAGCAGGACGGCGAGTGCGACGGCGGCGCTCATCAACCATGGCGCGACGCCGGGGGA
>NZ_JBNHGF010000461.1:0-1915 GCF_059091005.1 Arthrobacter sp. Y3223164 | reverse complement strand
GGGGCGGCGGGGCCGTTGGGGTCCCCGGTCGGGGCGCCGGATGTGGGGAGGCGGTTCTCGCGCTCCAATTGCTGTTGGCGCAGCTGGCGCCGGGTGGGAATCTGTTCCTGCTCGGGCGCCGGGATCTTGGGCAGCGCCTCGGTCAGGGTCTTGAGCGCACGGCGGGCCTCACGCTCGCGGGCGCGGGTCTGCGAAGACCGCTCGCCCTGGCGTTCGCGGGACTCCGTCCGGCTGTCGCCGGACGGCGCCTGGGCAACTTCTCCCCCGCCATCGCCCGTGGCAGCTGCCTGGGCATCCGGTGCCTGGGAGACGTCCCCGGAGGCGTTCTCCGGACCCGTACCGGCGCCGTCGCGCTGCCGCCGGATGTCCCGGCGGCTGGGCGGCGGCTGGGATTGATTGCTCATGCTTTGCTGATCACCCAGAAGTAAACGACTGATTTCATTGGCTTGGTTGCAGTTGGCTCAGGGCGACGGCGCCGTCCGGCGCGCGCCGGTAGAGACCATACTTGGCTATGTACTGTACTACGCCGTCCGGCACCAAGTACCAGACAGGCTGGTTCTCGGCCACGCGCTCCCGGCAGTCCGTGGAGGAAATGGCCATCGCCGGAACCTCCAGAAGGCTCACATCCTTGCGGCCCAAATCGTGCAGCTCGTGGCCCGGCCGGGTCACTCCGACGAAGTGCGCCAACGACCACAGCTCGTCAATGTCCTTCCAGGACATGATCTGCGCCAGCGCGTCCGCGCCGGTGATGAAGAACAGTTCCGCGTCGGGACGCCTCGCGCGCAGGTCCCGCAGCGTGTCGATGGTATAGGTCAGACCCGGGCGTTCAATGTCCACCCGGCTCACCGTGAACTGCGGATTCGATGCGGTCGCGATCACCGTCATCAGGTAGCGGTGCTCGGCCGGACTGACCTCGCGTCCGCTCTTCTGCCAGGGCTGGCCGGTGGGCACGAAGACCACCTCGTCCAGGCCGAAGACCGACGCCACTTCGCTGGCCGCCACGAGGTGCCCGTGGTGGATCGGGTCAAACGTTCCGCCCATGACGCCCAGCCGGAGCTTGCGCCCCGGGTAAGTGAGGTGCAGGTCTCCGGCGTGCGGGGCTTTGACGGGCAGCGCGGACACGAACGGCTAGCGGCGCGCGGCCTGGCCGTGATCGTGCTTATTCGGATGCTGGCGGTGCGGGTCAACGTGCTCCTCGACCGCCGAGTGGCGCTGTCCGACGCTGGTGAACGCGATGGTGGCGAACATCATGATCAGGAAGGCGGCCATGAAACCGGCGCCGATCGCCCAGGCGGGGACCGGTAGTTCGACGTGGGCGGCTTCGCTGGCCACGAGTGCGGCGTCGAGGACCTGAGACAGCATGATTCTCCCTTGCGGTTCTTCAGCCCGGCCGCGCGCAGGCGGACGGGATATGGCTTCCTACTCATGGTACGCGTTCCGGGCGCGGAACCGTGATTCGGCCGGGACAGGCCGGCCGGCACATGCCTAGTCGCGGACCTGTCCGTCGCCCTGGACGATCCACTTCGTGGTGGTGAGTTCGCGCAGCCCCATCGGCCCGCGGGCGTGCATCTTCTGCGTGGAGATGCCCACCTCCGCGCCCAGGCCCAGCTCCCCGCCGTCGGTGAACCGGGTGGAGGCGTTGACGATCACTGCCGCGGAGTCGATCTCGGCGATGAACTTCTCGGCGTTGCGCAGGTCGTTGGTGATGATGGCCTCGGTGTGGCCGGTCGTCCAGGTGCGGATGTGCTTGACCGCATCGTCAACGGAGTCCACCATCGCCACCGCCAGGTCCAGGTCCATGTACTCGCGGCCCCAGTCCTCGTCGGTCGCGGTCTGGGCCTCGACGCCGGACGGCAGGATGCCGGCCACCCGCTGGTCCACATGCAGCCGCACGCCGGCACCGGCCAGCGCCGCG
>NZ_JBNHGF010000460.1:0-1916 GCF_059091005.1 Arthrobacter sp. Y3223164 | reverse complement strand
GTCGCCGCCGGCCAGCTGCGTGGGGCCGGAGGCCGCGATCAGGGCCCGCGCTTCCTGCAGGTTGTCCCGTGCGGTGTCCCGGATCCCGGCCAGGGAGGACGCAAGCGCCGCCGGGACCGGGGTGCCGGCCTTGCGCAGCTGTGCCTGGGCCGCCTCCGAGAGCATCACGATCGAGGTGAAGCCCTGCGCCAGCGTGTCGTGGATCTCGCGGGCCATCCGCTCCCGCTCGGCCATGGCGCCCTGGCGCCTGTGCGCGGCCCCCAGTTCCGCCCGGGCGGCGTTGAGCTCCGCGATCAGGTCCGCCCGCTGCTCGCTCTGTTCGATGATCTTGTAGATCCACAGGCCCAGCAGCGTGCTGGCCAGGAAGGAGATCACCGCCTGCAGCCCGGCGGCCAGCAGTCCGGCGGCGCCGGTGCCGTACAGGTGCAGCTGGCCGGCGGCCACGAGCACGCAGATCAGCGCGGAGGCGGCCACGCCGTTGCGCTCCGACCCCGCGAACATCCACACCTGCGGGAACGCGATGAAGAGGATGATCGAGCCGGCGCCGGAGAGGAACGCCAGGTAGGTCACCACGGCGATCAGAAGCACCACGTACAGCTTCGGCTTCCAGGTGTGCAGGTCCTTCGCCCGGGTCAGGAACGGGTAGGCGGCCCCGAGCAGAACGAGGGACGCCACCGCCGATGCCTTGGCGGGATTCCCCGCCTCGGCGCTGACCCAGACGATGACGGCGACGGTCGCCAGCGCGACGTAGAACCCGAGGTGCCACCACTTCAGGCCGCGGAACCAGATCGAGTCCCTGACGGAGGGCGGGGCCGTCGCCGGCGGGACCGCGGATTGATTCATGGCATCACCTTACGACGGCCCCGCCGCCCGGCCGGCGCGGCGCCCTGCCGCGGGGGACTACTTCTGCGGCGGCCAACGGAACATCAGCCGGGTCAGCACCAGGCCGGCGGCCAGCCAGCTGAGGATCACGACGGCGGACATCCCCAGGTTCCAGCTCCCGCCGGGCTCCACGGCCTCCCAGCCCTCCGGCAGGAACACCGAGCGCATGCCGCTGGCGGTCCAGCGCAGCGGCGTCAGGTCCGCGAGGCCGCGCAGCCAGTCCGGGATCTGCGGGAACGGGAAATAGACGCCGGAGATGAAGGACAGCAGCAGTGGCGGCACGGCCGCCATGGTGGAGGCGGAGGGCCCGGACCTGGCCAGGCAGGCGAAGGCGATCCCCACCGCCGACCAGGCCGCCGTGGAGCCCAGGAGCAGCCACGCGAACGTCAGCCAGGCGTCCGCCGTCGCCGGCAGGGGCACGTCGAACAGGAACCGTGCGCCCAGCAACAGCAGGGCCGATTGCGTCAGGATCAGGACCAGCGTCATGCCGGTCTTGCCCAGGAAGTAGGACAGGCTGGGCAGCGGTGTTCCGGCCAGCCGCTTGATGCTGCCGTTGAACCGTTCGGCGGCCACGTAGGCGCTGAGGTTTTGGAAGCCGCTCAGGACCGTGCCCAGGGCCAGCATCGCGGGCAGGAAGTACTCGGCCGGGCGCAGCAGCGACTCCGGCCGCGCCGGATCGCCCATCGACGCGTCCTCGCCGAAGACGGTGCTGAACAGGCCCATCATGATCAGCGGGAACAGCAGGGTGAAGACCACCGCGGCCGGGTCGCGCGAGAACATCCGCACCTCCAGCAGCGTCCGTTTCCAGCCCAGCAGCACGGCGTTCGGCCGCCAGACCCGGACTGCCCCGGGGCGGCCGGATGTAGACGGGGCGGACACGGCGAGGCCGGATGTCGAGGGGGACGGGGCGTTCATGCCGCGTCGGTCCTGTCCGTGCCGTGCTGCTGCAGCAACTGAAGGTAGATGTCCTCGAGGTGCGGCACGCGCACCTGCAGGTTGGCCGGCTCGCGCCGCCCGCCGCCGCTGAGCAGGTG
>NZ_JBNHGF010000459.1:0-1918 GCF_059091005.1 Arthrobacter sp. Y3223164 | reverse complement strand
GACCCGGCCGACACCTGCGGCGCGGGGGACCGGTTTGCCGCCTCCCTGGCGGTGGCGCTGGCCTTCGGACGGCCGCTGGCCGAGGCGGTGGAAGAGGCCGTCGGGCAGGCGGCAGCCTTCCTCGCCGCAGGCGGGGTGGCATCGCTTCGTCGGGAAACGGCCCCGGTCCAGCTGCGCGGTCCGGGGGTAGACGCCATGCGGGTCGCGGCGCAGACCCGCGAAGCCGGCGGCACGGTGGTAGCCACCGGAGGCTGCTTCGACTTGCTGCACGCCGGGCACGCCAGAACCCTGGCCGCCGCCCGGAAGCTGGGCGACTGCCTGATCGTCTGCCTCAACTCGGACGATTCGGTCCGCCGCCTCAAAGGCGAAGAGCGTCCGATCATGAACCAGGAGGACCGCACCGAACTGCTGCTGGCGCTTGAGTGCGTGGATGCGGTGCTGGTCTTCGACGAAGCCACCCCCGAAGCAGCGCTGGAAAGGCTGCGGCCGGACATCTGGGTCAAGGGCGGGGACTACACCGCGGACCAGCTGCCGGAAGCACGCCTGCTGCAATCCTGGGGCGGGCAAACCGTCACCGTGCCCTACTACCCGGCGCGTTCCACCACCGGCCTGGCCGCCGCCCTGGCCAAGGTCGGCTGACACGCCGGACTGCTCCGCAGATCCGGCGCGCCCTGAACTGAAGAATCCCGAACCTGAGGAGGAAACCATGAGCATTGCCCCAACGAACCCCGGCCGCGTCCTGGTCACCGGCGGAGGCTCCGGCCTGGGAGCCGCCGTCGTGGAGGCGGTCCTCGCCGCCGGCGGCACGCCGGTCGTGCTGGACCGTGACGTCAGCCGGGTGGGTCGGGCCAAGAGCATCGAGGTGGACGTCGCCGACCGGGCCGCCGTCGAGGCGGCCGTGCAGCAGGGCGCCGACACCCTCGGCGGGCTGGACGCCGTCGTGACGGCGGCCGGGATCGACCGCTGCGGGCGCCTGGAAGACGTGCCGGCCGAGGAATGGGAGAAGGTCATCGGGGTCAACCTGATGGGCACCGTCTCCGTGGTGCGCGCGGCCCTGCCGCACCTGATGTCCTCCCACGGGCGGGTCATCACGGTCGCCTCGTCGCTGGGGATCAAGGCCGTCTCCGACGCCACCGCCTACTGCGCCTCCAAGTTCGGCGTGGTCGGCTTCAGCCGGGCGCTGGCGGCCGAAACCCGCGGTCAGGTCGGAGTGACCACCATGATTCCGGCCGGCATGAAGACCAGGTTCTTCGACGACCGGACCGAACAGTACAAGCCGCAGGACGACTCCCGGCTCAACGATCCCGAGCGGGTGGCCGATGCCATCATCTTCGCGCTGTCACAGCCGAAGGGCTGCGAGGTGCGCGAGATGGTCATTTGCCACGAAGAAGAAGACTCGTGGCCCTAAGCTCGCGCAGGTCCGCGTAGACATCCTCTGCGCGGACCTGGTCCGTCAGGGAGAATTCGTGGCTGCAGCGTCCGGCGGTCCAGCCCACCTGGGTCAGGTCGGAGCCGCAGGCCGGACACTGCGTCATCCAGGACATGTGGATCCGGTGCAGGGTCCGGCCCAACGCCCCGGCCATGATCATGTTGCCGGCCCAGTAGATGCCCACCGTGGGCGTTCCCACCGCCTGCGCCAGGTGCCGCGGCCCGCTGTCGTTGCCGACCATCACGTCACTGGCACGCAGCACGGCGGACAGTTCATCCAGTTCCAGCCGGCCGGCCACGGACTCGATGCTGCCCCCGCCGCCGGCACCGGACGCCCCGCGGGCCAGGCCCACAACCTCCTCGGCCAGCGCCACGTCGGACTGATCGCCTACCACCAGGACCTGGCATCCGTCGTCGGCCGCCCATGCGGCCACCTGGGCGAACTCCGACGCCGGCCAAGATAGGAAGAGAACACGCGTGAACTCCAGTC
>NZ_JBNHGF010000458.1:0-1923 GCF_059091005.1 Arthrobacter sp. Y3223164 | reverse complement strand
TGAGGAGCCGCACATTCGGGCCCCGACGGGCGGGCGCGTTCGCCCGTGACGGCCGGCACTTTCCGCCCCGCCACCGCGCCCAGCGGTGCCGGAACTGCCCGGCGCAGTGCGACAAACCGGCCAACTGTACCGCCGTCCGGCGCGTTACGAGGCGGTTCGGCGATGTGTCAGGTGTGTTTCTTAGATCCCGCTTCTTATGGTTTTCTGTGTGAGGGCCCGCAGCAACCTGAGTGCCCCCATACGTCAGCTAGTGAAGGGACGCACCCATGGATGCCCACCTGCTTGAAGTCCGCGACGAAGTCTTCCGGCGCAATCCAGGCGAAACGGAATTCCACCAGGCCGTCACCGAAGTCTTCGAAACCCTCGAGCCGCTGTCCGCCCGGCACCCCGAATATTCCGACGCCGCCATCCTGCAGCGCATCTGCGAGCCCGAACGCCAGATCATCTTCCGCGTGCCCTGGGTGGACGACGCCGGCAACGTCCAGATCAACCGCGGCTTCCGCGTGGAGTTCAACTCCGCGCTTGGCCCCTACAAGGGCGGCCTGCGCTTCCACCCCTCGGTCTACCTGGGCATCATCAAGTTCCTGGGCTTCGAGCAGATCTTCAAGAATGCCTTGACCGGCATGCCCATCGGCGGCGGCAAGGGCGGGTCCGACTTCGATCCGCGCGGCCGGTCCGACGGCGAGGTCATGCGCTTCTGCCAGTCCTTCATGACGGAGCTCTACCGCCACATCGGCGAATACACCGACGTTCCGGCCGGGGACATGGGCGTGGGCACCCGCGAAATCGGCTACCTGTTCGGCCAGTACAAGCGCATCACCAACCGCTACGAGTCAGGCGTCCTCACCGGCAAGGGCATCGGCTGGGGCGGCTCGCTGGTCCGCCCGGAAGCCACCGGGTACGGCGCGGTGCTGTTCGCGCAGGAAATGCTCAAAACCCGCGGGCAGAGCCTGGACGGGCAGCGCGTGGCCATCTCCGGCTCCGGCAACGTGGCCATCAACGCCGTCGAAAAGGCGCAGGAACTCGGCGCCACGGTCGTCACCGCCTCCGACTCCGGCGGCTACATCGTCGACGAGGCCGGCATCGACGTCGAACTGCTGCGCCAGATCAAGGAAGTCGAGCGGGGCCGCATTTCGGAGTACGCCGAGCGCCGCGGCTCTGCCGTGCACTACGTGGCCGACGGCAACATCTGGGACGTCGACTGCACCGTGGCGCTGCCGTGCGCCACCCAGAACGAGCTGGACGAGAAATCCGCCCGGCGCCTGGTGGAGTCCGGGCTGGTCGCCGTCGCCGAGGGCGCCAACATGCCGTGCACGAGCGAAGCCGCCTCCATCTTCCAGGACGCGGGCCTGCTGTTCGGCCCGGGCAAGGCCGCGAATGCCGGCGGCGTGGCCACCTCCGCCCTGGAGATGCAGCAGAACGCCAGCCGCGACGCCTGGACCTTCGAGTACACGGAGCAGCGCCTGACGGACATCATGGTCGGCATCCACGACCGCTGCGCCGAGACCGCCGAGGAATACGGCATGCCCGGCAACTACGTGGCGGGCGCGAACATCTCCGGCTTCAAAAAGGTAGCCGACGCCATGCTCGCCCTGGGCCTCATCTAAGGCAGCCCACACAGCCAAGCACTGATGACGACGACGGTGCCCGCCACGGCGGGCACCGTTTCGTTCTGGTGGTGTGCGGGTCATCCCGCGGGTCCGGGCAGGCTTGACGGACGTTCCGGCCCGGCCTCCGCGGCGGCGGGACGCCCCGAGTAAGCTCACCCCATGGTGCAAAGACTCATCGGGCTGGACATCGGCGGCAGCAAGACACACGGCATCCGGCTGGACGACGGCTTGCCGGTCGCCGAAGCCACGGCGGGCAGCGCCAACGTGCAGAACGCCAGCCCCGCCCAGGCCGCCGCGGCCCTCGCCGAGGTCT
>NZ_JBNHGF010000457.1:0-1931 GCF_059091005.1 Arthrobacter sp. Y3223164 | reverse complement strand
CCGGTGATGCTAACCGCCCAAACCGTTCATCCGTGCCCTTCGGGGCCAGTATGGGCGGGGCGCGCGGGACCCGATCCGGGGAGGTAAGCGTATTAACAGGTGTGACGCAGGAAGGTAGCCGAGCCGGGCGATGGTAGTCCCGGTCCAAGGATGTAGGGTGAACGGTTGGCAAATCCGCCGTTCGTGAAGCCTGAGACCTGACGGGACCCCCGTATGGGGGGATTCGGTGATCCTATGCTGCCGAGAAAAGCATCGACGCGAGGTTTTAGCCGCCCGTACCCCAAACCGACACAGGTGATCAGGTAGAGAATACCAAGGCGATCGAGAGAATTATGGTTAAGGAACTCGGCAAAATGCCCCCGTAACTTCGGGAGAAGGGGGGCCCGGACCGTGAAGAAGCCTTGCGCTTCGGAGCGGGTAAGGGCCGCAGAGACCAGGGGGAAGCGACTGTTTACTAAAAACACAGGTCCGTGCGAAGTCGCAAGACGATGTATACGGACTGACTCCTGCCCGGTGCTGGAAGGTTAAGAGGACCTGTTAGCCCCTTCGGGGGCGAAGCGGAGAATTTAAGCCCCAGTAAACGGCGGTGGTAACTATAACCATCCTAAGGTAGCGAAATTCCTTGTCGGGTAAGTTCCGACCTGCACGAATGGAGTAACGACTTCCCCGCTGTCTCAACCATAAACTCGGCGAAATTGCACTACGAGTAAAGATGCTCGTTACGCGCAGCAGGACGGAAAGACCCCGAGACCTTTACTATAGTTTGGTATTGGTGTTCGGTGTGGCTTGTGTAGGATAGGTGGGAGACTGTGAAGCCCGGACGCCAGTTCGGGTGGAGTCATCGTTGAAATACCACTCTGGTCACTCTGGACATCTAACTTCGGCCCGTAATCCGGGTCAGGGACAGTGCCTGATGGGTAGTTTAACTGGGGCGGTTGCCTCCTAAAGAGTAACGGAGGCGCCCAAAGGTTCCCTCAGCCTGGTTGGCAATCAGGTGGCGAGTGTAAGTGCACAAGGGAGCTTGACTGTGAGAGAGACATCTCGAGCAGGGACGAAAGTCGGGACTAGTGATCCGGCGGCACATTGTGGAATGGCCGTCGCTCAACGGATAAAAGGTACCTCGGGGATAACAGGCTGATCTTGCCCAAGAGTCCATATCGACGGCATGGTTTGGCACCTCGATGTCGGCTCGTCGCATCCTGGGGCTGGAGTAGGTCCCAAGGGTTGGGCTGTTCGCCCATTAAAGCGGTACGCGAGCTGGGTTTAGAACGTCGTGAGACAGTTCGGTCCCTATCCGCTGCGCGCGCAGGAAATTTGAGAAGGTCTGTCCTTAGTACGAGAGGACCGGGACGGACGAACCTCTGGTGTGTCAGTTGTACTGCCAAGTGCACCGCTGATTAGCTACGTTCGGATTGGATAACCGCTGAAAGCATCTAAGCGGGAAGCCGGCTTCAAGATGAGATTTCCATCCCCTTCGTGGGGGAGAGGACCCCAGCCAGACCACTGGGTTGATAGGCCGGATGTGGAAGCGAGGACGAAAGACTCGTGAAGCTGACCGGTACTAATAGTCCGACAACTTACACCACACCACCCCCTGGGGTGGGTGATCAAAACATGCTACGCGTCCGCTATGTGGTTCCCAGACAACAACCGTTGTCGCATAAGGGAACAAAACAATTGAATACAGTTCCAAGCACAAGCTTGTAACCAACAGGTTTGCCGCCAACCCCCACCGGGGCGGGCGCGCACGAAGGGTTACGGCGGTCATAGCGTGGGGGAAACGCCCGGTCCCATTCCGAACCCGGAAGCTAAGGCCCACAGCGCCGATGGTACTGCACTCGGGAGGGTGTGGGAGAGTAGGTCGCCGCCGGACATTCTTTGAACACGGGAAGGCCCCGCCAACGATGGCGGGGCCTTCCCGCGTTTAACCA
>NZ_JBNHGF010000456.1:0-1937 GCF_059091005.1 Arthrobacter sp. Y3223164 | reverse complement strand
GCGGCCAGCCAGGCGGGCAGGTGCCGGGAGGGCGGGCGCCGGGAGGGGGGAGGACCGGCGGGGAGGCGTCGGGAAGCCTTGGGCTTGGCAGATACCCCCCGGGATGAGACGGTCCGGGACGGCCTGCGCCCGGCCGGCGCTGTTTCCGTGCGACCCTGCAATGGGTCCGCGGCCAGTTCGGGAGAAAGGGCGAGTTCGCGGTGAATGGTTTCCCAGACCGCTGGATCCGGCGGCTCGAGGGTTGGTTCGGGGTTGGCCCTCACCGCCTCCACCGCCCGGCGCAGCGCGTGGTACTCCTCCGCGCACTGGCTGCAGCGGCGCAGATGGTCCCTGTCCGATTGGTTGCCGACGGCGTCGTCCAGCGCCAGCAGGCTGATCAGTTCCGGTTCAAGATGCTGCATGGTCGACCTCCAATCGGCTCCTCAGGTGGTGCAAACTGCGATGAATATGGCTTTTGACGGTACCAACGGGAAGGTCCAGCCGGTGGGAAATCTGCTCGTGGGTCAGATCCTCGTAGAACGCCAGGCGCATGATGGAGCCCTTGGGTTCACCCAGCCGCTCCAGCTCATCGTCCAGCAGCAGGCGGTCTGCGAGGACCTCCGGTGACTGGGAGTCCCGGGCGAATTCGGGGTCGGGCATGACCGCCGAAACGGCCCGCAGTTTGTGCTGCTCGCGGGCGGCGGAAGAATACGCGTCGGCGATGGCGCGGCGGGTGATCCCCACGATCCAGGCCGGCAACCGGCCGAGCGTCGGATCGAATCCTTCCCGCGATCGCCACGCCCGGATGAATACTTCCTGGGTGATATCGTCCGCCGCGGACTTGTCTTGCAGGGCCCTGGAGGCCAGCGTGTGGACGAGCGGGGCCAGGTGCCGGTAGGCATCGGCGATGGCAGCCTCCTCACCCGCCGCGAAGGCTGCGTCGATGTCCGAGTCCCACGCTTCGAAAGGATGAGGTACCAAGCCTGCGTCCTTCCGGTTGGTCGGAGGAAACGCCACGCGAACAGTTGTTGCGGGACCGGAAAAGTCAGTCGGGAACTGCCGTGACAACCACATTGTGGCTGTAATCCTCTCGCGCGTCCAGCCATTGGCCACCGCAGGTGACCAGCTTGAGCAGCGGTTGTCCATCGCGGCGGAAGATGCCGTTTCCGTCGAAATCGTCCTTGTCCATCAGCGCCACCTCGGTAACGCGGTAGGTCACGGGGTCGGCGGCAGCCCGTTCCACCGTGATGCGGGTGCCCTGTTCGAGCTGCCTCAGTTCGGAGAAGGGAGCCAGGCCCGCCAAGGTGTCGACGTGGGCCGCTATCACCGCGGTCCCCGCCCGGTCACCCGGCGCGGCACCGTAGCGGTACCAACCCGCCTGCTCCACCGACTCGGGGATCTCCATGGCGTTACCCGTTGTGACGCCGACGTCGACGACGCTCACATCGATTGACGTGCCGGCCACGACCAGCCGGGTGGGCGGCGTCTCCTGATTGGCGGCGGTCAGTGGTGCGGCCAGCCGCACCGGAATGTCGGCAGGGTCGGGGATCTTGTCGACCGCCGGGACCGCGGTTTCGCCCGGCCCTGCGGGGTTTCCAACAGCTGCCGGGGAGGCCGCCGGAACCAGCTGTCGGCCCGCGGCCGGCTGCATGGGTCCGGCGCAGCCGGTAGCGGCGATCAAGACGCCGCAGCACAGGAGCCCTGCGCGGGTGCCCATCGTCGTCGTCGGTACGGTTGTCATGATTCTTTCCTCGAGGGGTGGTTGCCGGCGCCAAAGCGATGGAAGCCGGCGGCGCCCCGGGCTGGCGCCGCCGGCTTCTTTTCGGACCCGTCGCAGTTAGTCGGTGGTGCGAACCGCTTGCTTGCGACGGGCGACTGCGCCGGTGCCGAGGAGCAGCAGCACTGCTCCGCCGGCAACCGCGGCGATGGTGTAGTCCGGGCCGGCCTCTGCGGCCGCG
>NZ_JBNHGF010000455.1:0-1939 GCF_059091005.1 Arthrobacter sp. Y3223164 | reverse complement strand
GGGACGCGGCGCCGGTCCGCCGGCGCCGAATTGGACCTGCTGCCCCTCTTCGTGCGGCAGCTGGCCGCGCTGTTGAGTTCCGGGCGCACGCCGGCCCAGCTCTGGCCGGATATGCTCTCGTTCTACGCCGCAACGGGACTGCCAGACCGGTCCGCGCCCGGCTCAAGACGGCGGGACGGAACAGGGCCGGCGTCGGGTGCGGCAGCGCGGGAAGTGGGGCTGTTGCTCCCGACCCTTGAGGCGGCAGCACAGGCCGCGGATTTGGGGCTGGGAATCGGACCGGTTCTGCGGAGGCAGGGGCCGGGCGACGGCCGGCGGGTACGACCCGAGGCCGCCGCCGCGCAACGGATGTGGCATGATTTGGCTTCCTGCTGGGAGGTTTCCGAGAGGACCGGGGCACCACTGTCCCTGCTGCTGGAGAATTATGCGCGGCACCTGCAGCATCGGCTTGATGCCAGGGCTGCGCGCAGAATCGCGCTGGCGGGACCCAAGGCCACCGCGGCCCTGCTCGGGTGGCTGCCGCTGCTGGGACTTGGGCTCGGCGCCGCGATGGGTGCCGACCCCGTCGCCACGCTGCTGCTGTCACCGACGGGGTGGCCGGTCCTGGTCACCGGGACGGCGCTCATGGTCGGCGCACGTTTCTGGTCCCGGCAGCTCGTGCGCCATGCTGCCGGAAGGGAGGGCCTGTGATTCCGGTGCTGACCGGTGTACTGCTCTTTGCTGCTGCCTGGCTGCTGTATCCGGGACTGGTCGGCGCCCGCCGCATCCCCGCGCAGCGGCCGCTGGTTTCAGGCGGAACCCGGAAAGGTGGCGGCAGGGACGAAGCGCCCGACGATCCGGCCCTGCACCTGGACTTGTTGGGCGCGATGCTGGCAGCGGGACTTCCCTTGCCTCACGCCGTTGCTGCCCTCGCTGCCACCAGCCAGGGAACGACGAAGACGGCTTTGGACCAGGTCGCCTCGGCGTTGTTGCTGGGCGTGGACTGGCAGGAGGCCTGGGCGCTCGCAGAGAGCGGTTCCGGACTGCACGTGTTGCGTGACTCCCTGCGCTTCGGTGCCGCAACGGGTGCGCCCTCGGCGGCGGTGCTCTTTGCCCAAGCCGACCAGCTGCGGCGGCGCGGGCATCAGGAAGACCAGCAGCGTGCGGCCGCGCTCGGCACCCGGCTTGTACTTCCGCTGGGGCTGTGCGCCCTTCCGGCCTTCATTGCGCTGGGCGTCGTGCCGGTGCTCGTCGCCCTCGTGCCCAAGCTGTAAGCACTCCTCCACAGCGCAGGCTTTATCCCGGAGTGTGCACCGGGACCGAGCCGGCGGTGCCGGGCTCCTGGCGCGGTCGGGGAAGCTCGAATAACCGCAATCCCGCGGTCTCATTTAGGAGGAAAACATGTTGTCACTGGCCGAAATCCGGGACCGCACACCACGTTCGCTGCCGCCGAACCCTGCAGTGCAACTACCCGGGGACAAGACGGCGCGACAGATCGCGGCGGCGCAACCACCCGGGGCCACGGCGAGGCAACCGTCCGCGGCGGCGCAACCACCCGCGCCGGCTCAGCCGACCGCGGTGACGCAACCATCCCCATCAGCGGAACCGACCGGGAACGCCGCGGCACAACGGCCTGCGGCGGCACTACTGCCCGCGGCGCCAGACGGCCCCGGCAGTCAGGCGGATGTCATTGACTTCCCGGCAGGCGGTCGGAACAGGCTCGCCCGGAGAAACTGGCGGCACCTGATCGGCTCCGAAGCCGGAATGGCCACCGCCGAGTATGCCATCGCGACGCTTGCCGCGGTGGCGTTCGCCGGTCTCTTGGTCCTGATCCTGCGAAGCGGCGAAGTCCGCGGCATGCTCACGGATTTGGTGGAGCTGGCGCTGAGGGCGGTCTGACCGATGTCTGTGTGCCGCCCCGCCCGCTCCAGCACCGGCCGGCGTGCCCCGGCCGCCCAGC
>NZ_JBNHGF010000454.1:0-1942 GCF_059091005.1 Arthrobacter sp. Y3223164 | reverse complement strand
GCGGCGCCGTCCCCGGACGCAGACCCTGTTCTGCCGCCGTTGCCCCCTGCGGCGAGCCTGACGCCGTCGTCGGTGGCCAGGACCAGCGTGCCCGGCCCGACAGGCAGCCGCCTCGGCTCGGTGGAGAAGTTGCAGCAGACCGCGAAGGAGCCGCGCCGCAGGATCAGCCAGCCCTCCTCCGCCTGGGACTCCACCGACGCGGACGCGAAGTCCGGTTCCGTCAGCTCCGGATGCTGCTTCCGGAGGGCGATCAGCCGGGTGTAGAGCTCGAGGAGCCGGGCATGGTCGCCCGTGCCGGGCTCGGCCCAGTCCAGTTTTGAGTTGTGGAACGTCGCCGGGTCCTGCGGATCGGGCACTACCGCGGGGTCCCAGCCCATCCGCTCGAACTCCTTGAGCCTGCCGGCGGAGGTTGCCTCGCCGAGCTCCGGTTCGGGATGGGAGGTGAAGAATTGCCACGGGGTGGACGCCGCAAACTCCTCACCCATGAACACCATCGGCGTAAACGGAGACATCAGGTTCAGTACGGCGGCCAGCGCCAGCTGCCCGTAGCCGAGGGTGCCGGTGAGCCGGTCTCCGGTGGCACGGTTGCCGATCTGGTCGTGGTTCTGGGTGCAGACCACCAATTGCCGGGCGGTCACCCGGTCCTTGTCGATCGGGCGGCCGTGGTGCCGTTCCCGGAACGAGGAGTAGCCGCCGTCGTGGAAGAAGCCGTCCCGCAGCACCTTCTCCAGCGCCCCCAGTCCGGCAAAGTCGGCGTAGTAGCCGCTGGTTTCGCCGGTGAGGTTCACGTGCACGGCATGGTGGAAGTCGTCGCTCCACTGGCCGGCCAGGCCGTAGCCGTTCACCTGCCGGGACTCGATCAGCCGCGGGTTGTTGAGGTCCGACTCGGCGACCAGGAACAACGGCTTATCCAGCTCGGCGGCACACTCGTCCGTCGCCGCCGCGATCTCCTCGAGGATGTGCACGGCGCGCTCGTCCCGCAGCGCGTGCACCGCATCCAGCCGCAGGCCGTCCACGTGGTAGTCGCGGAACCACATCAGCACGTTGTCGATGATGAAGCGGCGGACCTCGTCCGATCCGGGCCCGTCCAGGTTCACGGACTCGCCCCAGGTGTTGGCGCTGCCGCTGCTCAGGTACGGCCCGAACCGCGGCAGATAGTTTCCGCTGGGGCCCAAATGGTTGTAGACCACGTCCTGGATGACGCCGATGCCCTTGGCGTGCGCGGCGTCCACGAACCGCTGGTAGGCGGCCGGCCCGCCGTAGCTCTCCTGCACCGCGTACCAGAGCACGCCGTCGTAGCCCCAGTTGTGGGTGCCGTTGAACGCGTTGACCGGCAGAAGTTCCACATAATCCACCCCGAGCCCGGCCAGGTAGTCGAGCTTGGCCGCGGCGGAATCCAGCGTGCCCTCAGAGGTGAACGTGCCGATGTGCAGTTCGTAGATCACCCCGCCCAGCCCCGGCGAAACCCAGTCCTGGTCCTGCCAGGCGTGGGCCCCGGCGTCGAAGGTCCGGGACATCCCGTGCACCCCGTCCGGCTGCCGGCGCGAGCGTGGATCCGGCAGCACCGCGTCCCCGCCGTCCAGCAGATAGCCGTAGTCGCTTTCCCCCTCGGGCGCGGCGGCGGGGTCTGCCAGACGCCACCAGCCGGCGTCGTCCGGGCCCTGCATCGGCAGCCGTGCGGCGCCGGCCTGCAGTTCCACCCTTCCGGCACGCGGAGCCCACACCGCGAAGTCCCGGCTCATGACGTCTCCTCCTGTTCGCGCACCAGCAGCGCCACCGGCAATTCCGTCAGCACGCCGGCCAACGGCAGGACGCCGTTGCCAGCATGGCTCCGCCCGCTCAGCACATCGCGGTATCGTCCGGCGGGCAGGACGACGGCGGTGTCCCGCCACCCGCCGTCGCGCTGCAGCCGCACCGGGAGCCTGGTGGCCAGCGTGATGGC
>NZ_JBNHGF010000453.1:0-1957 GCF_059091005.1 Arthrobacter sp. Y3223164 | reverse complement strand
GCGGCCGCCGAGCGCCGGGACGCAGCAGTGGCGGCACGGCGCGATCCCGCCGACCAGCTGCCGGCAACGGGTTCGCGGACCGTCCGCTTCGAACCGTACGTTCCCCTGGCCGTGCCCTCCCGCAACCGTTCCGCCGCCGGACTCGACGACTGAACCCGGCGAGGGGATCCGCGCCGGTTCAGGCGTGCCCGGTGCTCGCGTAAGGTGGTGCCTGTGACTGAGCCTGAATACTCCGAAGACACCGCAGCCGACCTCGACGTCGACATCCGCAGCCTGCCGAAGGTTTCGCTGCACGACCACCTGGACGGCGGACTGCGCCCGGCCACCATCATTGAACTTGCCGCCGCCGAGGGCCACGAGTTGCCCTCCACCGACCCGGTGGCGCTCGGGGAGTGGTTCCGCGCGTCGGCGGATTCCGGCTCGCTGGTCCGCTACTTGGAAACCTTTGACCACACCATCGCCGTGATGCAGACCAAGGAAGGCCTGTTCCGCGTGGCCCGCGAATTCGTGGAGGACCTGGCCGACGACGGCGTGGTCTACGGCGAGGTCCGCTGGGCGCCCGAACAGCACCTAACCAAGGGCCTGACCCTGGACGAGGCGGTAGAGGCCGTCCAGGCAGGCCTGGAAGCCGGCGTGGACGCCGTGGAAGCCAGCGGCCGCCCCATCCAGGTGGGCCAGCTGGTCACCGCCATGCGGCATGCCGACCGCTCGCAGGAGATCGCAGAACTCGCCGTGCGCCACCGTGACCGGGGCGTGGTCGGATTCGACATCGCCGGAGCCGAGGACGGCTTCCCGCCCTCGCGCTTCAAGGACGCCTTCACCTACCTGGCCGAACAACAGTTCCCGGTGACAATCCACGCCGGCGAGGCGGCCGGAGTGGACAGCATCGTGGACGCGCTGGTCAGCGGCCGCGCGCTGCGGCTGGGCCACGGCGTCCGGATCGCCGAGGACATCCAGGTGGACTTCGGGCCCGACGACGAGGACGGCGAAGAGGTTGGCATGGTCACGCTGGGCCGGGTCGCCTCGTGGGTCCGCGACCGCGGCATCCCGCTCGAGTGCAGCCCGTCATCGAACCTGCAGACGGGCGCGATCGCCGTCTTCGGCGAGGGTATCCAGTCCCATCCGTTCGACCTGCTCTACCAGACCGGGTTCAAGGTCACGATCAACACCGACAACCGGCTGATGAGCGGAGTCACGCTCTCCGACGAATACGAGTTGCTGGTGGAAACCTTCGACTACGACCTGGACGACCTGCTGGAGATCACCCTCAACGCGGCCGAGGCCGCTTTCCTGCCGCTGGAAGAGCGTGAGGCGCTCATCGAGTTCATCGGCGAGGGCTTCAACAGCCAGCTGGGCTGACGCCGCGATGCCGCACGCCGGACACTCGTATGAGCGGGGGCCGCTCCCGGACGCCCCCGCCGAGTCCGGCCGGGGGGAGCTCCCGGACGCCCCCGCTGAGCCCGGCCGGGGGGAGGCGCTCGCCAGGCTGCTGGACGTCGTGGCACAACTGCGCGAACACTGCCTGTGGACCGCGGCGCTGACCCACGAGTCGCTGGTCGAGTACCTCGTGGAGGAAGCCCACGAACTGGCCGAAGCCATCGAAACCGGCCACACCGGCCGGGCCGACGTTGCCGAACTCAAGGGCGAACTGGCCGATGTGCTCTACCAGGTAGTGCTGCATGCCCGCCTGCAGGAAGAGCGGGGACACTTTGATTTCGACGCCGTGGCCGCCGAACTGACAGCCAAACTCATCCGACGGAACCGGCATGTCTTCCGGCCGGACGGGTCCCTGCAGGACAAGTTTCCGGAGACCATCGCCGAGATCGTGGCCGGCTACGACGCGGTCAAGGCGGCGGAAAACCCGGAGCGGACCACGCCGTTCGACGGGCTTCCGCACTCGCTGCCGGCGCTGGCGTTGGCAGCGAAATCGCTGGACCGCGCGGCCCGGGCGGGCAGC
>NZ_JBNHGF010000452.1:0-1976 GCF_059091005.1 Arthrobacter sp. Y3223164 | reverse complement strand
ACGGCCCGGAGGCCGGCGCTGCGGACGACGCCGGGCGCTGACCTGCGCTGCCCGCGCGTCCCGTTAGGATTGAACGGGGTTTTCGGAGCTAATCGTGAAGCGAATGAGGAGAAATTGTGAGCGTTGAACGCACACTGGTACTGGTCAAGCCCGACGGCGTGTCCCGCGGTCTCACGGGCAGCATCCTGGCCCGCATAGAGGCCAAGGGCTACACGCTGGTCGAACTGAAGCTGGTCAACGCCACCCGCGAACTGCTGGAACAGCATTACGAAGAGCATGTCGGCAAGCCGTTCTACGAGCCGCTGGTCGAGTTCATGCTCTCCGGCCCGGTCGCCGCCGCCGTGTTCGAGGGGCACCGGGTGATCGAGGGCTTCCGGTCGCTGGCCGGCACCACCGACCCCACCACCGCGGCCCCCGGGACGATCCGCGGCGACTTTGGCCGCGACTGGGGCGTGAAGGTGCAGCAAAACCTCGTGCACGGCTCCGACTCGCCCGAGTCCGCCGCGCGCGAGATCGGGATCTGGTTCTCCTAGACCCCTGAAGCAGCAGAGGCCGCGGCCCCCGACGGGGACGCGGCCTCTGGTTTATTCGGGTTCAGCCCGGGAAGGCAATCGCGGCGAGTCCAAGCTGTCCCAAGAGCTCAGGAAGACGATTCCGGTCAGCCCAGGAAGGCGTCGATGAAGGCCAGGAAGATCGTCCCGGCGGTCACGATCCACAGCAGGGCGGTCAGGGTCCAGGCCCAGCTGCCGGCGAACCGGACCACCGCCGCCGGCGCCTTGATCACGCCGTGCGCCAGGTTCCGCGCCGTCGTGTGCACCAGCATCGGGATCATGGCGGCCCACACGCCCATGCAGTACAGGCACAGGATGTGGATGTCGTAGAGCGCCTGGCTCCACAACCAGACGACAAAGACGAAGCCCAGCGTGACGCCGGCCTGCAGTCCCATCCAGTACCACCGGCGGAACCGCGCCCCCGCAAGGATCGCCACCGCCGTCGTGATGGGAACCGCGAAGGCGACGATCCCGATCAGCGGGTTGGGGAAGCCGAAAAGCCCGGCCTGCCAGTGCAGGAACACCTTGCCGCAGGAGACCCACGGGTTGATGTCACAGCTGGTCACATGGCCCGGATTTTCGTAGGTCGCCAGCCGCTCCAGGACCAGGATGCCGGACATGATCCAGCCGACAACACCGGTGGCCAGCAGCAGCCACGCGAAGGGTTTCTCCCGGGCAACGCCGGGAACCCCGCTGTCCGGGAGTTGGCCGGGCGCTGGCGCGGCCGGGGATGTGGAGGTCTGCGCGTGGGTCTGCACCGTGTTCCTCGGGCTAGGGGGCATATGGCTCGATTCTACGCCGGAGAGAACGCCCATTACTCACTAAATCGCACCCGGTGTGAGAGAATGATCGTGGCTAATAGCAGCCCCACATGCTGCTGTTGGTCCAGCGACAGGCTTCCAGGTCCGTCGGCGACGCTTCCCGAACAAGGAGCCCATCAATCCGGATGGGCGCTGGGAATCCGCCGGGCGGCCCTGCCGGTGAAGAGAAGGTTACGGCAGACGGAAAAGCGCCGCTGGTCCCCGGGTGTGCCGCGCCCCACGTGATGGCGCGAGCTCGGGTGATACCAAGACGACTTTCGGTGTCGGGCAGCCCAAGGCACCCGGATACCCGGCTACATGCCCCCAAGGGCACCGGGATGTGGCCGGTGCCGCAAGGGTTGGAGCACAACTTTAAATGGACAATGAACAGGTAATTCCCGCTACCTCCTCTCCGGTCGACGCGCCGGAGGTACCAGCCAAGAAACCGCCGCGGCCCCGCCGCAAGCCCACTGTGTCCGCACCGTCGCAGGACCAGTTGGGCGTTGAACTGCCCGCAGCGGCACCTACCGGCACCAACAACGACGGCGATGCCTCCGCCGCTTCCCCCGCGGCCACGGCGCCCGACGCCGCGATAGCCGCCGGGGAACACCCGGCAGGGGAGCAG
>NZ_JBNHGF010000451.1:0-1978 GCF_059091005.1 Arthrobacter sp. Y3223164 | reverse complement strand
TGTGATCTTCCGAGCCCCATCGCCGCCGGCCTGAACGGGGCCGGCCCCGCCAGCCGCTGGCGGATGGAACGCACCGAGCGCGCCGACGGCGTCACGGTGATCAACGACGCCTACAACGCCAACCCCGAATCCATGCGGGCAGCGCTGCGCACGCTGGCCGAACTCGGCCGCGGCCGCCGCACCTGGGCGGTGCTGGGCGAAATGCTGGAACTGGGCGAAGACTCCGTGCAGGCCCACGACGCGATCGGGCGGATTGTGGTCCGGCTGAACATCTCCCACCTGATCGTGGTGGGAGAGGGAGCCAAGGCCATGCACAACGCCGCCGTGTTGGAAGGCTCCTGGGGCGACGAATCGCTCTGGGTCGCCACGCCCGAGGAGGCCCGCCGGGTGCTCGAGGAGAAGCTGGAACCGGGCGACCTGGTGCTGTTCAAGTCCTCCAACTCGTCCGGGCTGCGGTTCCTGGGCGACCGGATAGCATCAGGAAATCCGTCGACGGACGGCCCGGCTGCAGCGCGCAGACCCGAAACCCAACAGGAAGGCCAGGCGCAGTGATAGCCCTGCTGATCGGCTCTGCCCTGGCGCTGGTCCTGTCCCTGCTCGGCACGCCCTTGTTCATCAAGCTCTTGGTGCGGAGAGGCTACGGCCAGTTCATCCGCGACGACGGCCCGACGGCGCACCACACCAAGCGCGGAACGCCCACCATGGGCGGCGTGGTCATCGTGGCCGCGGTGATGCTCTCCTACTTTGCCACGCACCTGATGATGTGGATGATGAACGGGGAAGCGCATTCCGGGCCCACCGTCTCCGCCGGCGTCCTCATGCTGCTGATGGCCGGCATGGGGCTGGTCGGTTTCCTGGACGACTTCATCAAGATCTCCAAGCAGCGCAGCCTCGGGCTGCGGGCCTGGGCCAAGATCGTGCTGCAGGGCATCGTCGGCATCCTCTTTGCCGTCCTGGCCCTGAACTTCCCGGACAACATGGGCCGCACCCCGGCGTCGATGAACATCTCCTTCGCCCGTGACATCCCGTGGCTGGACCTCGCCTTCGGCGGCACCGTACTCGGCACTATCCTGTTCATCATCTGGTCGAACGTCATTGTCACCGCAGCCACCAACGGCGTGAACCTGACCGACGGGCTGGACGGGCTCGCGGCGGGCGCATCGGTGATGGTCTGCGGCGCCTACATGCTGATGGGGATCTGGCAGTTCAACCAGAGCTGCGGCTCGGTCAAGGTCCCCGGGGAGGTCTGCTACGAGGTACGCGACCCGCTGGACCTGGCGCTGCTGGCAGGAACCATGGCCGGCGCGCTGATCGGGTTCCTGTGGTGGAACACCGCGCCCGCCAAGATCTTCATGGGCGATACCGGATCGCTGGCGATCGGCGGCGCCATCGCCGGGTTCGCCATCCTGTCCCGCAGCCAGCTGCTGCTGGTGGTCATGGCGGGCCTGTTCGTGATCATCTCGCTGTCCGTGATCATCCAAGTGGTCTACTTCAAGCTCAGCGGCGGCAAACGCGTCTTCAAGATGGCCCCGCTGCAGCACCACTTCGAGCTCAAGGGGTGGGCCGAAGTCACCGTCGTCGTGCGCTTCTGGATCATCGCCGGGCTGTGCGTGGCGGCCGCGCTGGGCATCTTCTACGCCGAATGGGTGCTGGGCTCATGAGCCGGCTGGACGCACTCACCTCCTGGGACGCGGACTGGTCCGGGCTGCGCGTGGTGGTCGCCGGGATCGGGCTGTCGGGATTCTCCGCGGCCGACACGCTGATCGAACTGGGCGCCGCCGTCGTCGTCGTGGACGGCAGCGACACGGCGGAAAACCGGGCCAAGGCCGATACGTTGAAGATCGTCGGGGCCCGGCAGGTCCTGCTGGGTGAAGAGCACACCGGCGCACTGCCCGACGTCGGCGGGGAGCCGGCCGAACTGGTGGTCACCTCGCCGGGCTGGCAGCCGCGGACACCGCTGCTGGCCGCCGCGGCGGAC
>NZ_JBNHGF010000450.1:0-1980 GCF_059091005.1 Arthrobacter sp. Y3223164 | reverse complement strand
GAGCCGCGAGGGCGGGGGCGGACGCATCCGCCGGCCAGCCGGCCTCCGCCGTCGTCCGCGGTTGCAAAGTCCCGTCTGCGAGGGCTGCGGTGATGAAGTCGTAGATGTCCGCCGGTTCGGGCAGCCGGCCGGGGCCGGTGTCCTTGCCGGTGAGCCGCCCGATGGCCGGGTCCATCACCGTGATGCCGCGGCCGCGCAGCGTTGCCACGTTCGCCACGGTGGCCGGGTGCTGCCACATTTCGGTGTGCATGGCCGGCACAAAGACCACCGGCGCGGTGGCCACCAACAGGGTGTTGGTGAGCAGGTCGCCGGCCAGGCCGGCGGCGGCGCGCGCCAACAGGTCCGCTGTGGCCGGGCATACCACCACGAGGTCGGCTTCCCGGCCGAGGCGGACGTGGTTGACCGACTCGACGGCATCGAACACGCTGTTGCTCACCGGGTTGCCGGAGAGGGCCTCCCACGTGGCGCGGCCAACGAACTTCTCGGCGGCGTCGGTCGGGATCACCGTCACCTCGTGGCCGGCTTCCTTAAACAACCGAAGCAGGGATGCCGACTTGTAGGCGGCGATCCCGCCGCCTACGCCCAAAATGATCCGCATGCCTGCCCCGGTGTTAGACGCTGGTTACTCTGCAACCTTTTCGACGGGCTTGCTGACCAGCAGGCCCTCGTTGATTTCGCGCAGTGCGATGGACAGCGGCTTCTCGTTCAGCTTCGTGTCCACCAGCGGGCCGACATACTCGAACAGGCCTTCGTGCAGCTGCGAGTAGTAGGCGTTGATCTGGCGGGCACGCTTGGCACCGTAAATCACCAGCGCGTACTTCGAATCCGTTGCTTCCAGCAGGGAGTCGATCGGCGGGTTGATGATGCCTTCGAGGTTGGTCGACACAAAATCTCCAATGGGTTCCGGGACGTGTTCTTCGGGGCCCGCTCAGCGCGGGTGCGGAACAAGTCCCATCAATGAAACGAGCTCGTCTGCCGCCCGCTTGACATCGTCATTCACGACGGTGAAATCGAACTCTGGCTCGGCAGCAAGTTCCAGTTTAGCGGTTTCCAGCCGGCGCTGCTGTTCCTCGGGTGTTTCCGTGCCGCGCCCCACCAGCCGGCGGACCATTTCCTCCCAGCTGGGCGGGGCCAGAAACACGAACGTGGCATCGGGCATGGACTGTTTGACCTGCCGGGCGCCCTGCAGGTCGATCTCCAAGAGCACGGACTTTCCGTCTGCCATGGCCTCTTCGACGGTGCGCCGCAGCGTGCCGTAGCGGTTCCGGCCGTGCACCAGGGCCCATTCCAGCATGTCGCCGGCCGCCACCAGGCGGTCGAACTCTTCGGGGCCGACGAAAAAGTAATGGACGCCGTCCTGCTCACCGGGCCGCGGTTCCCGGGTGGTGGCGGATACGGAAAGCCAGACGTCGGGGTAGTTGTCGCGGATATAGGTGGAAACGGTGCCCTTGCCGACGGCGGTGGGGCCGGCGAGAACGGTCAGGCGGGGTTTGTCGGACATATCTTCCATCTGTTACTGGGATTCCAAGTGGTCTATCAGGGCTCGCCGCTGGTGGATGCCGAGCCCGCGCAGCCGGCGGCTGGGCGCAATGCGGACCGCCTCCATGATGGCGGCGGCGCGGACCGGTCCGATGCCCGGCAAGGATTCGAGCAGGTCGGCCACGCGCAGCCGGCCGACCGATTCCATTGACCCGGCCGCCTCGATTACCTCGGCGACGGTCATGGCGCCGGATTTCACTTTGGCCTTGATTTCCGCGCGCTCGACCCGGGCGGCCGTCGCTTTCAGCCGGGCGGTGGTGCGTTCGCTCTCCGTCAGCGGTCGAAGACCCACAGCTCCTCCAGACAATCCGGCCCGTCGGACAAGATGCCGGGCGGGCATATTGGGCATGAATTGAACTTACCAGAACGGCAACACCGCGGCTGAAGGGCCGCTGCCCGGCGCAGGAGGCGTGGACCGGGCAGCCGGCTGCCGGCCGCCCC
>NZ_JBNHGF010000449.1:0-1992 GCF_059091005.1 Arthrobacter sp. Y3223164 | reverse complement strand
CGGCCAGCAGCCCGTCCAGGTGCCCGTGGTAGCAGCCGGCGAACTTCACGACCAGGTTGCGGCCGGTGTAGCCGCGGGCCAGGCGCACGGCGGTCATCGTGGCCTCGGTGCCGGTGGAGACCATGCGGAGGCGCTCGACGGCGGAGACCCTGCCGACGACCAGGGCCGCCAGTTCGGATTCGGCGGGCGTGGAGGCGCCGAAGGACAGTCCCCGGTCCACGGCCGTGTGCACGGCCTCGAGGACGGCCGGATGGGCGTGGCCCAGCAGGGCCGGGCCCCAGGAGCACACGAGGTCTACGTACTCGCGCCCGTCGGCGTCGGTGAGGTAGGCCCCCTTGGCACCGACCATCATGCGCGGCGTCCCGCCGACGGAGCCGAAGGCCCGGACCGGTGAGTTCACCCCGCCGGGCATCAGCTGGCGGGCGCGTTCGAAGAGTTCCTCGGAGCGGATGGCTTCAATCATGGTCTTGGGTCCTTTCGGGACAGCGGAATCCGCTGCGGACGGGTCGTGGGGCGCGGCAACCGGCGGCCGACGGTGAACGGTTACTTCAGCCAGCGGGCGATTTCCGGGGCCCAGTAGGTCAGCACCATGTCGGCGCCGGCGCGGCGGATGCCCAGGACAGATTCCAGGATGGCCGCCTTCCGGTCGATCCAGCCATTGGCGGCGGCTGCCTCGATCATCGCGTACTCGCCGGAGATCTGGTACGCGGCCACCGGCACCGGAGACATCTCCGCCACGTCGGAGAGGATGTCCAGGTAGCTCATCGCGGGTTTGACCATGACCATGTCCGCGCCTTCGGCCAGGTCCAGTTCCACTTCCCGGATGGCTTCGCGCCGGTTGGCGGCGTCCATCTGGTAGGTCCGCCGGTCCCCGGTCAGCTGCGAGTCGACCGCTTCGCGGAACGGCCCGTAGAAGGCCGAGGCATACTTTGCGGCGTACGCCAGGATGGAGACGTCCTGGTAGCCGGCCTCGTCGAGTGCCTGCCGGATCACCGCCACCTGTCCGTCCATCATGCCGGAGGGACCGAGCACGTCCGCGCCGGCAGCCGCCTGGGCGACGGCCATCTCCGCGTAGATCGACAGCGTGGCGTCGTTGTCGACGGTGCCGTCGGGGGCCAGCACGCCGCAGTGGCCGTGGTCGGTGAACTCGTCCAGGCAGACGTCGCCCATCACCACCAGGTCGTTCCCGACCTCCGCTTTCACGTCGGCGATGGCGCGGTTCAGCACGCCGTCGGGATCCACTCCGGCGCTGCCCGTGGCGTCGCGCACCTGGGGAACTCCGAAGAGCATGATGCCGCCGAGGCCCAGCTCCACGGCCTCGGCGGCCGCGCGCTTGAGCGTGTCGGTGGTGTGCTGGACCACGCCCGGCATGGACTGCAGCGGCACCGGTTCGCTGAGGCCTTCGCGGATGAAGGCGGGCAGGATCAGCTGGTTCGGGTGGGTCCGGACCTCCGCCGTCATCCGGCGGATCGCCTCGGTGGCCCGCAGCCGGCGCGGCCGGTGGGAGGGGAAGCTCATGGCGTTCCTTCTGGTTCGGTGGGATGGTTTTCAAGCGACCGCGCCAGGGCGTCGGCGATGCCGGGCGGCGTCGGTTCGGCAGCGGTGGCGGCGATCTCCAAGCCCAGTTCGGCGGCCTGCCGAGCGGAACTGGTACCGATCGCGATCAGCCGCAGTCCGGCCGGCCACGGGTCAAGGAGTCCCGCCAGCCGCCTGGTGACGCTGGGCGAGGTCAGGACGACGGCGTCGATGGCGCCGTTGCCGGCGCGGCTGCGGAAATCCGCGGCCGTGATGAGTTCCAGGTCGTCGGCGGGCTCGCGGGCGGCGATCTCCAATTCCGCGGTCAGGCGGAGCTCGGGACGGGCGGGGTAGTCCACCGTGCGGTAGGCGGTCACGGGCAGCACCTGCCAGCCCTTCGCCATCAGGCCTTCGAACACCGTGGGCGCGGCGATGTCGGCCTGCGGCAGCAGGACCAGCATCCGCTCGGCCGGGCCG
>NZ_JBNHGF010000448.1:0-2001 GCF_059091005.1 Arthrobacter sp. Y3223164 | reverse complement strand
CGCTTCGGGCGGCGCCAACGGGACCGGCAGGCCGTCCTCCACCGCTCCCGGTGCGGCACGGCTGCCGCGCAGGGTGCTGGTGGGTATCCCGGCCGCCCTGGTGGTGCTGGCGCTGATCTGCTGTGCCTCGCTGGCCCTCGGGGCGCGCCCCATCGGCGTGGAGACGTTTATCCAGGCCTTCGTTGCCTTCGACCCCGCCAACGGAGACCACGCCGTGGTCCACTCGCGCATCCCGCGGACCGTCACCGGACTGCTGGTGGGAGCGGCCTTGGGCGTCGCCGGCGCCGCCATGCAGGGCGTGGCGCGCAACCCGCTGGGCGATCCCGGCATCCTGGGCGTAAACGCCGGGGCCGCGCTCGCGGTCGTCGCGGGCATCTTCCTGTTCGGCGTGACGCAACTTTCCGGCTACGTCTGGTTCGCGTTCGCCGGTGCCGCGCTCGCTGCCGTGCTGGTCTACGGGGTGGCCAGCATGGGACGGGAAGGCGCCACCCCGATCAAGCTGGCGCTGGCCGGAGCCGCCCTGTCCGCGGGGCTGAGCTCGCTGATGTACTCGGTGCTGGTGACCAACCAGGACACGCTGGAGGGGTTCCGCTACTGGCAGGTGGGATCGGTGGCCGGCCGCGGCTGGGACCTGATCGGCCAGGTGGCCCCGTTCATCGCCGTCGGACTGGTGGTCACGCTGTTCACCGGGAGGATCCTGAACAACTTGTCGCTGGGCGACGACGTGGCCCGGGGCCTGGGCCAAAAGGTGGGCCTGTCCCGTGCCATCACGGCGCTCGGCGTCGTGATCCTGTGCGGCGCGGCGACCGCCATCGCCGGCCCGATCGCCTTCGTGGGCCTGATCATCCCGCACATGGTCCGCGCCCTGACCGGACCCGACTACCGCTGGATCCTGCCCTATTCCATGGTGCTGGCACCCGTGCTGCTGGTCGGCGCCGACGTGGCCGGCCGCTTCCTTGCGCCGCCCGGCGAGATCGAAGCCGGCATCACCACCGCAGTGATCGGCGCGCCCGTGTTCATCTGGCTGGTCCGGCGGCGGAAAGCGGCCGGGCTGTGAGCAAGGTGGACACCCCGCGCGGGAAGCGCCCGGAATCGGCGCAGCAGGCGCCCGAGGCCGCCACGCCCCAGGCCGCCACGCCCGAGGCCGCCATGTCCCAGGCTTCGGACCGGCCAGTGCAGGGTTTATCGTCGAGGGCAGGGTATATGGACGGTGCACTCGAAGATTTACCCCGCACCCGCGGAGGCGGCGGCCAGCGAGCCGCGGCTTCCGTCAGGGCCGGACGACGCAGCCGGCGGCGCGCGGCGCTCATCGCCGCCCTGGCGGGCATCGTCGTCGTCCTGTTTTTTGTCAACGTCCTGCTGGGCAGCTACACCGTGACCATCCCGGACTTCTTCCGGCTGCTGGCCGGCGAACAGATCCCCGGGGCCAGCTTCATCGTTATGGAGCACAAGCTGCCGCGGGCCGTGATCGGCGTGCTGGTCGGGCTCGCGTTCGGCCTGGCCGGAAGCATCTTCCAGACCATGCTGCGGAACCCGCTGGCCAGCCCGGACATCATCGGCATCAGCTACGGGGCCAGCGCCTCCGCCGTGACCGCGATCGTCGTGTTCGGCGCGGCCGGCGCCGCGGTCTCCGTCGCCGCCATGGCCGGGGCGCTGGTGGTGGCGGGAGGAATCTACGCGATCTCGTACCGCTCCAGCACGGTGTCCGGGGCGGCCGGATCGCGGCTGATCCTGGTGGGCATCGGCTTCGCGGCGGTGATGCAGGCGCTGGTCAGCTACCTGCTGACCCGCACGGATATCCGCACCGCCCAGGGCGCGCTGGTCTGGCTCAACGGGTCGCTGAACTCCAGCAATTGGGACCGGGCCACGGTCCTGGTGGCCGGGCTGGCCGTTCTGTTCGTGGCCGTGGCACTGTTGGCGCGCAGCCTGCACGGCCTGGAAATGGGCGACGACGCCGCTGCCGCGCTGGGTGTCCGGGTGGCCCCGGCCCGGCTGGGCCTG
>NZ_JBNHGF010000447.1:0-2015 GCF_059091005.1 Arthrobacter sp. Y3223164 | reverse complement strand
CGGCGGGGTCCGCTCCGCCGATGACCGTGATGGCGCCGGGCGCTTTGGCCTTCGGAGGTTCCGGTTGCTCCGGCGGCAGGCCGACGGCGGCGTGGCGCTGGTTTTCGGCCTTGGCCGGTTTGCGGGCGGTCAGCTTGGCCTTGACCGTGCTGGCGTACGAATCGACGTATTCCTGGCCGGAGAGCCGCATGATCTCGTACATGATCTCGTCGGTGACCGAACGCTGGATGAACCGGTCGTCTTCCAGCCCCTTGTAGCGGGAGAAGTCCAACGGCTTGCCGATGATGATGCCCACCCGGCGGATGTTGGGGATGCGCCGGCCGATGGGCTGAACCTTGTCCGTGCCGATCATCGCCACCGGGATCACCGGCACGCCGGTGTGCAGCACCAACTTGGCCACGCCGGTCTTGCCGCGGTACAGCTTTCCGTCCGGTGACCGGGTGCCCTCCGGGTAGATGCCCAGCAGGCCGCCGTCCTGCAGCGCGTCCCGTCCCGCCAGCAAGGACGTGGCCGAGGCCGCTCCGCCGGATCGGTCCATCGGAAGCTGGTTGGTCATCCTGAAGAAAGCCGCGGTGAGCTTGCCCTTGGCGCCTTTGCCGGTGAAGTACTCGCTCTTGGCCAGGAACACCACGGGCCGGGGCACCGCGAGGGGCAGGAAAATCGAATCGGAGAAGGAAAGGTGGTTGCTGGCCAGCACCGCGGGGCCGCTGTCGGGAATGTTGTCCAGCCCCTTGACCCATGGCCGGAAGAGTAGCCGGACCACCGGTCCTACGACGATGGTCTTCATGAACCAGTAGAACACGTGTGCCTTTCCGTTCCGCCGCCGCCGGCCGCTTTACCAATACCGCTTGAGACTCTACTCCAGCTTTGGCTTTGCGTGGCTGCGCGGGATGGGGGTGCCGGAGAAAGGAACCGGTCGGCTATTGATGGCCGAACGGCTCCCGTAATGACACGATAGTGCCATGACTTCTGTTGCCGACGGCGTCTTTTCCAGCCCCGGGCACGGCCCGAATTCCCGCGTCGGCGTCGTCCTGCTGCATGGTTTCACCGGTTCCCCGCGCAGTATGCGGGGGTGGGCGGAAAGCCTGGCCGATGCCGGCTTCGGAGTACGGTTGCCGCTGCTGCCCGGTCACGGCACCACGTGGCAGGACTTGGCCACATCCCGTTGGCAAAGCTGGTACGGGGCGGCCGAGCAGGCCTTTTCGGAGCTCGCCCGCGAGCGCAGCCACGTCTTCGTGGCCGGTCTGTCCATGGGCGGAGCGTTGGCGTTGCGGCTGGCCGCGCACCGTCCGGTCTCCGGCGTGCTGCTGGTCAACCCGGGTCTGACCATCGCGGACCGGCGCGCTCCGCTGTCGGGCCTGTTGAAGTATGTCCTGCGGTCGGTGCCGGCCATTGGCAACGACATCAACAAGCCGGGCATGGATGAGGGTGCCTATGAACGCACCCCGGTGGCCGCCGCGCACCAGCTGGGCCAGCTCTTCAAGACTGTCGTGGCCGACCTGCCACGCGTCACTGCTCCTACGCTCGTCTTCCGCTCCGCGGTGGACCACATAGTCCCGGAATCTTCCATGGATGTGCTCCGGCGGCGGATTGGCACGGACCGGCTGGAGGTGGTGCCGCTGGCGGACAGCTATCACGTGGCCACCATGGACCACGACGCCGAGCTGATCTACCGCCGGTCCGCCGAATTCATTCACGCCACTGCGGCCGCGTCTCCGGGGCAGACGGGAGCAACCCATGCCCGGGCATGACCAGGACCGGGACGACGCCGCCTGGCAGGATCTGGTCGCCCGGCTGGAAGAGACAGACTCCGGCAACGCGGACGGCATGCCCCCGGAGCGGCCCGCGGCCGGCAACGGCGGCGATGCCCAGCGCCTGCGCGAGATCTTCGAGAACCGCCTGCCGGAGGTCCCGGCGGATGAAGCGCCGCCCGGGCCGCGGGATTACACCGTCGCGGAACCGGACGACGACGAGGGCTACGTCCCGCCGGAACCTGCCCCGCTGGGCGCCGGCGA
>NZ_JBNHGF010000446.1:0-2021 GCF_059091005.1 Arthrobacter sp. Y3223164 | reverse complement strand
TGGATTTCAGACGTGTGATATTCCTATCCGACTCCGTCCAAGAGCCGCCCGGAAGGCGTCGCCGCCACCGCTCCGCTGCCGCTTAAACGACGTAGCTGACGCCGGCTACCGCGACCGCGAGATCGCCGACGTAGGTTTCGCGGGCCTCCTCGACGGTACGCACGGAGTCGTTCCAGACGGGCAGGTGGGTCAGCAGCAGCCGCCGGACCTGCGCCTCGGTGGCAGCGGCACCAGCCCGCTTTCCGGTGAGGTGCACGCCGTCGACGGCGTCGTCGCGTCCCTCGTGGAAGGCCGCCTCGCACAGGAACATGTCCGCGCCGAACGCCGCTTCGACCAGTGCGGGACAGCTGTCGGTGTCACCGGAGTAGGCCAGCACCCGCGTGACCGGCCCCTCGGACGTGGGCTCCGTAGCCTCGACCCGGATCGCGTAGGCCTCATCGACGGGGTGGCGCACCGGATACGGCGTGATGGTGAACGGGCCCAGCTTCACCGGTTCCCGTTCCGCCCAAACGTGGAAGTCGAACTCCTCTTTCATGCCCGGATCCAATTCCAGCCCGTAGGCGGTGGCCATGCGGTCCGCCGTGGCGGCCGGCCCCCACACGGGGATGCGGCCCTTGGTCCAGCCGTCGGGATTCCAGCGCACCGCCACATGCAGGCCGCACAGGTCCATGCAATGGTCCGGGTGCAGGTGGCTCAGGAAGACGGCGTCGATATCCTCCAACGCCATGTAGCGCTGGGCGGTGCCCAGGGCGCCGTTGCCCAGGTCGAGCAGGATGCGCCAGGTCCGCTCGCCGTCGTGGGCGCTGACCAAATAGCACGACGCCGGTGACTGCGGTCCGGGAAACGAGCCGCTGCAGCCGATGATGGTCAGGTTCATGCCCGCTCCCCCGGGTTGTACTGCCCCGATGCACCGGCGAACGGCGAAACCTTCGGGCCCGCCTGCGCCCCGGCGCGCGCGGCGGCAACCATCTCCGGGGTGATCCTGGCCATGCTCCCGGTGGGATACTGCGCCGCCACGTGCTCCACATGCTCCACGGCGATCACTTCCGGCCCCAGGAACCGGCGCGCCAGCACCTCGAAGGATGCTGCGTCGCCCGTGGCAATGAAGTGGTGCCGGCCCGGCGTCCCTTCCGGACGCAGCAGATCGTGGGACACCAAAGACCGGTAAACGTCCTTGGCGGTCTCTTCCGCGCTGGAAACCAGCGTCACGCCGTCGCCCATGACGTAGGAGATCACGCCGGTCAGCAGCGGATAGTGCGTGCAGCCGAGCACCAGCGTGTCCACGTCGGCACGTTTGAGCGGCTCCAGGTACTCCTCGGCGGTGGACAGCAGCTCCTGGCCGGCCGTCACGCCGGCCTCCACGTATTCCACGAACCGGGGGCAGGCCACGGAGGTGACGTCGAGGTGCGGCGCGGCGGCGAAGGTGTCCTCGTAGGCGCGGGAACCGACGGTGGCCGAGGTGCCGATCACGCCGATCCTGCCGCTCCGCGTGGAGGCGACCGCGCGGCGGACGGCTGGCTGGATCACCTCGATCACCGGGATGCCGTAGCGGGCCGTGTAGCGCTCCCGGGCGTCGCGCAGGACGGCGGCGGAGGCGGAGTTGCAGGCGATCACGAGGAGCTTCACGCCGGCGTCCACGAGTTCATCCATCACGCCCAGCGCGTTCGCGCGCACCTCGGCGATCGGCAGCGGCCCGTAGGGACCGTTTGCGGTGTCGCCAACATACAAGATGGATTCGTTGGGCAGCTGGTCTATCACTGCGCGGGCCACGGTCAGCCCGCCCACCCCGGAATCAAAGATGCCGATCGGAGCTGCAGGTTGGATCAACATCTTCAGTTTCACTGCCTTTCCGGGCTCATGTTCACTAGAGGATAAGACGTTGGCGGCCGGTTGAGCGAACTTCTGCGCGGCTTCTGTAAGCCATCTCACAGTGTTTCCCCACCGACGCCGCCTCCCGACCGGGGCGCCGCCTGGGCGCGGACCCGGAAAGGTTGCGGCCCATCTCCGGCGGCCGTGGCCGG
>NZ_JBNHGF010000445.1:0-2025 GCF_059091005.1 Arthrobacter sp. Y3223164 | reverse complement strand
GTGACCCGGCACCAACTCAGCCGGGCAGCCCGCGCCTGCGCCCTGCCGGCGGCCTGTCCGACACCTTGCTCTTGCTCGGGCCCTTCCTGCGGCCTGCCGGCCCGCCTGCTTGCCCGGGGGCCTACATCCGGCCCTTCTGCTTGCCGGCGTGTGCCTCCACGAAGGCGCGCCGCGGGTGCTGGGTGGCGCCCATCGACGTGATGTCCCGGCCGCCGAACACCAGCGGGCTCCAGCCTGCCAGCAGGCGCCATTTATGGATCCAGGTGGGCAGCGCCAGTGCGTGGTAGCCCATGGCGGCGTACCAGGCGGGCTTGCCCTTTAGCTCGTAGCCGAAGATCTTCGCGGCGCCCCGGCCGACGCCGTAGGTCGCGACCGTGCCCAGCGATTTGTGCCGGTACTCGGCCGGCGGCCGGCCTTGCACGGCGTTGACCACGTTTTGGGCGAGCAGCTTGGCCTGGCGGACCGCATGCTGGGCGTTCGGCGGGCAGTAGGCCGGCTGCTTCTCCGCTTCCAGATCGGGTACCTGGGCGCAGTCGCCGGCGGCCCATGCGCCGTGCACTACCTGGCCGGCATCTTCGATGACCTGCAGCCGGGCGTTGGCGTTCACGTGTCCCTTCGGGCCGCGCGGCACGTTTGTGTCGTCCAGCACGGGATTGGGCTTCATGCCGGCCGTCCAGATGATGAGACCAGCCGGAATGCGCTCGCCGGTACTGAGCTCGGCCACCGAGTCCTCGCAGGACGGCATGGTGGTGTTCAGCCGCACATCGATGCCGCGCTGGCGCAGCTGGCCCAGGGTCCACTCCGAGAGATTCGGTCCGACCTCGGGGGCAACTCGGTCCAGCGCCTCGACCAGCACCCAGCGCAACTGCGAACGGTCCAGCTCCGGATGCGCGTCCACGGCGAGCTTGGACAGGTCGCTCAACTCGGTCAGGGCCTCGACGCCGGTATACCCTCCGCCGACCACCACGAACGTGAGTGCCCTGGCCCGTTCCTCCGGGTCGCTCGTGCCGGCGGCCAGGGCCACGTTGTCGAGCACCTTGTCACGGCAGTAAACGGCCTCTTCCACGGTCTTGAACCCGATGCCGTGCTGCTCCAGCCCAGGCGTGGGGAAGGTCCTGGTGACCGCACCGACGGCGAAGACCACATGGTCGTAGGCCACCGAAAATTGGTCGCCGCCGAGCTCGAGCAGCCGGGCGTTCTTCGCCTGGACGTCGAGTGAAACCAGCTTGCCGCGGACGATGTCCACCTTCTTCAGCGCGCTGCGGAGGTTGACCGTGACGATCCGCGGTTCGATTTCTCCGCCGCCCACCTCCGGCAGCAGCGGCTGGTACGTCATGTAGGAGTTGGGCTCAACCACCGTGATCCGTGCCGACGACGGTCCCAGCCGCTTGCGGATTCCCCAGGCAGTGTAGAGGCCGACGTAGCCGCCGCCCAGGATGAGTATGTGGGGCGTCGCTGAACTGGTCATGGTCCAGGTTTCCTCCCTGTTTGTCGACAGTGATTCGGTGGTCCTGGTGCATCCTTCGCCGGCAGGTGCGGGGCCGGTCTGCGGCCAGACTAGCACCGCCCCAGACGCAGCTGAACCCTCGGTCGGGCCCCGCTTCCGGCAGGGCCGCATTCGCCGGCCCGCTCCCCCGGCGTGCCCTGCGCGCCCGGCGCACGCGGCTGCCTACAATGTGCTCAGGTGCCCCTATTCGTGGGGCTGTCGTTGGGGAGTAGGAAGCGTGGAGGCGGCTAAGCACACCGTGCACGGGCGGTCGCTCCGCACCTACCGCCGGGCCCGCACCACGCTCTGCGGCGTCATGGTTTTCTGGCTCTGGCTGCTGCTGGGAGCCGCGGCCTTCGTAACCGGCCTGTTTGATTCCCCCGCCAAGGTTTTCCTGGCCATGTATGCCGGCGCCGTTGCCGTGCTGGTCTCCATCCCGGTCGCCTTGCTCGCGGCCATCCTGATGGTACTCAACCGGCCCGAGGCGGGTGGCCGGCGCCGGGCTGGCGAACGGCTTTCGGCCGCGGCACGCGCCGCCG
>NZ_JBNHGF010000444.1:0-2033 GCF_059091005.1 Arthrobacter sp. Y3223164 | reverse complement strand
CCGGCCGGCGGCCGGGCCAGTCAGGGCCGGACGGCGCGCGGCGTCGGAAATCAGCAGCAGCAGGGCGACGATCAGCCAGTTGGCCAGGAGGGAAGACCCTCCGGCGGCCAGGAAGGGTGTGGTCAGGCCGGTCAGCGGAATCAGGCGGGTGACGCCCCCGATCACCACGAAGCACTGCAGCGCCAGGGTGAAGGAGAGTCCCGTGGCCAGGAGCTTGCCGAAGGCGTCCCGGCTGCCCAGCGCCGCCCGGATGCCGCGGCTGACCAAGAGGATGTAGAGCATCACGATGGCGCTGAGTCCGATGAGCCCCAGCTCCTCGCCGAGTGCGGCGATGATCATGTCGCTGTTCGCGTAGGTCACCAGGTCCGGCCGGCCCTGCCCGAGTCCGGTGCCGGTCAGAGCGCCGCTGGCCAGGCCGAACAGCCCTTGGACGATCTGGTGGCTGCCGCCGATCCGGTTGTAAACCTCGGGGTCGAACGCGTTGATCCAGCCGTCTATACGTGCGGTGACGTGCGGGAACAGCTGGAAAGCCACCACGCCGCCCACGGCGATCATGAGCAGGCCGATCAGGACCCAGCTGACGCGGCTGGTGGCCACATAGATCATGGCCATGAACAGGCCAAAGAACAGTATCGAGGAACCCAAATCGCGCTGGAAGACCAGGACCCCGATGCTGACCAGCCAGGCCACCACCATGGGGCCCATGTCCTGCCAGCGGGGCAGCTGCAGCGGGCCGATCTTCTTGCCCGCGAGCAGGATGAGGTCGCGGTTCGTCGATAAATACCCGGCGAAGAATATAGCCAGGGTGATCTTCGCGATTTCGCCCGGCTGGAAGGTGGCGAACCCCAGGCTCACCCAAATCCGGGCGCCGTTGATTTCCATCCCGATGAACGGCAGCAGCGGAAGGATGAGCAGGATGGCGCTGGTGATCAACGATATGTAGGTAAAGCGGCGCAGGACGCGGTGGTCGGGCAGCAGCCAGATGACGGCGACCACGGCGGCGATGGCCACGCCGGTCCACAGGAGCTGGCGCCCCGCGGCGGAGTCGTTGTTGGCGATGTCCAGCCGGTGGATCATCGCCAGCCCCACCCCGTTCAGGGCGGTGACGATCGGAAGTATTACCGGGTCGGCATATTTGGCGCGAAGGCGCAGGACCACGTGTACGACGAGGACCAGCACCACCAAGGTGCCGCCCTGGGTGAAGAAGTCGCTGTCGAAGGCCCGGTCCTGGTCGAGCCCGACCAGCATGTTGGCTCCGATGCCGACGATCAAGGCCAGCAGGAGCAGGAGCAGTTCGGTGTTGCGCCGGGAACGCGGCACTGTCTGGATGTTACTCATGGCTTATCCACCTACACATTCCGGCGGCACGGTGGGCTGGGGGCTGGCAGCAGGCGCCGGCGTCGCCCCCGGCGAGGTGCTGGGCCGGTCCGTCGGAACGGTACTGGGGCTGGGTTCGGGTTCCGGACAGTTCAGCTGGCTGCTGATCCGCAACTGTTCCACGATCTCCTCGGCATGCCCGAGGTCGCGGGCGGAAATGCTGGAATCCAGCCGCTGCTGTTGGTACGCGGGCAGGCTTTCCAGCGGGATGTTGTAGACCGTGTCCACGTGGGAAAGCGCGATCGGCCCGAAGTTCTGGGAGACGCCGTTAAAGATGGCCACCCGTCCGTCCGCCGAACCCACGAAATACTGGGTCTGTGTCCACAGGTAGCCGAACCACATGACCGCCACCAGCAGCAACGACATGACGGTCAGGAACGCCGGGATCAGCCAGGGCTTGCGGGCCGGGGCCGAGGTCTCGTTCTCGGGTGTTTCCGGTTCGTCCGGGGCCTTGTGGGTCAGCAATGCCGCCGCCCGGCGCTTGTTGGAGTGGGCCGTGACGATGGGAATCTGTCCGGTCTCGGTGGCCAATGCCGCGGCGCCCACCAGCACATGCGGGCGGGTCTCGAGCTCGCGGCGGATGGCATCGGCGCGGATCGCCTCGTGCGGCTGAAGCTGTTCGTCGTCGGCGCCCGCGGCCACCTGTGCCCCGAGGG
>NZ_JBNHGF010000443.1:0-2034 GCF_059091005.1 Arthrobacter sp. Y3223164 | reverse complement strand
GCCCCGCCGGGCCGCACGGGCCGCACGAAGCAAACCGAGGGTACCGGCGCGCCGGCCCGGTTCCCGCTCTCGGTCTGGCTGTTCGCCGGCTACGCACTGCTGTCCGGCCTGGGCATGCAGGCCACCAACGTCTATCTGCCGCTGTTCACGGTCCGGGAACTGGACTTCAGCCTGGTCATGGGCGGCGTGGCAGCCGGCGTCTCCGGCGTCGTCGGGGTGACCTCCCGGGTGCTGTGGGGGCGGCGCATGGCCAAGGGCGTGCGGGCCTCCACGCTGCTCATCCTGCTCGGCATCGGGGCGCTCGGCGGAGCGGGGGCGTTCCTGGCCGCGGGGTCGCTCGGAATCCCGGCGTTGCTCTGGGTGGGCGTCGTCCTGCACGGGGCCACCGTGTTGGGCACCAACGTGGTGGTGATCGCCGGGGTGATGCGCGTGGTTCCGGCCGAACGGGTCGGAGCAGCCTCCGGGATTGTCTCGATGGGGATGTATGCCGGTTTCGCCGCCGGTCCGCTGCTCATGGGCCTGTTGCTCGAGGCCACCGGCAGCTTCGATACCGGCTGGCTGCTGGTGGGCGCCGGATACCTGCTGTGCTCGGTGCTGGCCGTCGCCCTCCGCGCCTACGGCAACCGCGCCGGCGTCGTGCGCTGACCTGCCTGGCCAGACCGGTCCGGGGCCGGTCCGGCGAGTCGCCTCGGGTAGCTTGGTGAATGGTTAGATTTGTAATTGCAGGAAGGCACATGGTGAAAAAGCGCGCGCTCGGACGGTCGGGATTGCACGTATCGGAACTGAGTTTTGGGGCCGGCGGGTACTGGGGCATGAAGGCTTTCCCCGAACGGCAGGCGGCGCATCTGATCGGCCAGGCGCTCGACGGCGGCATCACCGCCTTCGACACCGGCCCGAATTACAGCCGCGGCAACGCCGAAGAGCGGCTGGGCCGGCTCCTCAAGGGCCGCACCGAAAATCTGGTGATCTCCACAAAGGTCGGATCCCACTGGATCAACAACCGGAATGTGAAGGATTACTCGGCCCGGGCCATCGAAAAGAGCGTGCACGGCAGCCTGCGGCGGCTCCAGCTTGACCACCTGCCCTTGCTGCACTTCCATGGTTTCCCCCGTCCGGCCGGTCCCGCGATCGACACCGTGTTGAAGCTGAAGGAACAGGGGAAGGTCGGGGCGCTCGGCGTCTCCACCGGCCGCGGCGGGGCAGCGAAGGCGCTGAAGCTGGGCATTTTCGACGCCCTCATGCTGGAATACAACATCGTGGACCGGTCCCTGGCGCCGGTGATCTCCGAGGCTCAGGAAGCCGGAGTGGGCGTCAAGCTCAAGTCACCGCTGGCCCAGACCCTCTACTCGCGCGACATCTTCAAGATCACCGGCCCCAGCGACGTCTGGTACCTGTTGCGGGCGCTGAAGAACCACCGGCACAAGTTTGTGCAAGGCCGGAAGTACCGGTTCATCAACGACGTCGACGGCCTCTCCGCGAGCGAGATCGCACTGGCCTTCGTGCTCAGCCATCCAGGGGTCTCCAGTGCGGTGATCGGCACCGTGAAACCGGAACACCTGCGCTCCAATCTCCAGGCGCCGCAGGTCCGTTTGCCGGCGGAGCTGTTGGAACGCATCGAGCAGGCAGGCTCTACGGCCCGGGGATGAGGGTGCACGCCCCGGAGCCGAAGCGGCCGGAAGGAATCGCAGCTTTCGCCCCTGCACGGGTTGCCGGTGCAGGGCTTTGCTAAGGCAGGTACGCCGAGGCGGTCCAGAGATGGAAGACGGCGTAGGCCCGCATCGGCGACCAGGGCCGGCCGAGCGCGCGGGCCTCGGCCGCGGTTTTCACTCCGAGGGCCCGCCGCAGCACCAGATCGCCGTCGGGATAGGCATCGCGGTCGTGCAGCGCCCGCATGGCGAGGTATTCGACCGTCCACGGGCCGATGCCGGGCAGCGCCAGCAGGCGGCGGCGGGTGTCTGCGTGGTCCGTATCCGGAGAGAGGTCCAGCCCGTCCGCGCAGGCTTCGGCCAGGACCTGGACGGTCCGGGCGCGGGC
>NZ_JBNHGF010000442.1:0-2046 GCF_059091005.1 Arthrobacter sp. Y3223164 | reverse complement strand
CCGGCAGCCTCGGCCTCGCCTCCACCGCCTGCCGGACGGCGTCCAGCGGGCAGTCGAGTCCGCTGGCCCCGGCCAGCGCCCGCAACACGGGGATGGCCTCTTGGTCCGGAACGTGCAGGGCCACGTCCAGTGCGGTCCTCAGCGGCGTGCTCACCGGGACCCCGCCGATGGTCACGGTATCCAGGGGGCCAAGTGTCACTTCGTGGATCAGGGCAAGGCGATACCTGCCCTGCGACGTGGTCCTGTGCCGGTGGTCCAGCAGCACCGAGAGTTTCTGCGGGGCCGGCGCGCAGCCGTAGACCCATGCCGCCGTCATCCTCCCCAGCACCACTTTCCGGCGGACATGCCCGGGCAGGCTGAAGTACGCGGCTGCCGCACGGTGTCGGGGCGTGATCGGCTCCCATGGCAAGGCAAACCCCGGACCGTAGACGTTGACTAAGAGGCCCTCCAGGCGCATGCACTCAAGTTCGCTGCGGCTGAACGGATGCCCCGGCCGCAGTACCGCCGGCGCGGCCTGGGCGGTACGTTCAGCCGCCGTGGCGGCGGGATGTAGACGGGCCATGCAGACAGCATGCCAAACGGGCCGGGACAGCCGAAGGGCCCCCGAACGCCTTGTGGAAAGCCGTTCGGGGGCCCTCGGGTTGTGTAGGGCTTGGTCCTCTAGGAGAAGTCCTCCGCTGAGCGCTGCAGCGTGTCGAGCCACTGGCGGCGCGCCTCCAAGGCCTCCCGGGCCTTGGCGATCCGCCGCTGGTCGCCGGCCTTTTCGGCCTGGGCCAGGTCATCCTCGAGCCCGGCGATGGCCGACTCGAGCTGGGACAGGGCGCTGTTGGTGCGGGCCTTGGTCTCCGGATTCGTCCGGCGCCAGTGATCGTCCTCCGCGGCCTTGACCGCATCCTCGACCTTGCGCAGGCCGGCATCGATCCGCTGCATGTCGCCGCGCGGAACCTTGCCGGCTTCCTCCCAACGATCACGGATGGACTGCAGGGCCTTCTTGGCTGCGGACAGATCGGTCACTGGCAGCAGCGCCTGCGCCTCGGCGACCAGCGCTTCCTTGACCACCAGGTTGGCGGCGAACTCCTGGTCGATTGCCTCGTTGGCGGCCTGGCGTGCCGCGAAGAACCTGTCCTGCGCCGCCCGGAACCTGGCCCAGAGCGCGTCGTCGTCCTTGCGGCTGGCGCGCTTGGATGCCTTCCAATCGTCCATCAGCTTCCGGTACTCGGCCGCGGTGTGGCCCCAGTCCGTGGAGGTGGAAAGCTCTTCGGCCCGGGCGATCAGGGCTTCCTTGGCGGCCTTTGCCGCGGCGTTGTCGCTGTCCAGTTGGCTGAAGAACGCGCGGCGGTGCCGATCAAAGACCGTCCGTGCCGAGCGGAAGCGTTTCCACAGTGCGTCCTCGGTGCTGCGGCCCAGCCGGATGCCGTTCTTCTGGGCGGCCTTCCACGCGTCGAAGAGTTCGTTCATGCGGGCGCTGCTGGTTTTCCACTGCACCGACGACGGGTCCTTGCCGGCGATCTCCTCGGCTGCGGCGACGATGGCTTCGCGGGCCGCCAGTTCTGCGGCTCGCTGGGCTTCCTGGTTTGCCTTCTCGGCCTTCTGCAGTTCGCTGATGGCTGAGCCAAGTTTCGCCAGCCGGGACTCGAGCGCGGGCACGTCGCCCACCATGTGCCGCTCGGCCACCTGGGCCTTCAGATGCTCAAGGGTCTTGTGCATGTCGTTGGAGGGAGCCTTGGCTTCGACCCGCTGTTCCAGCAGGGCAGCCTGGGCCGCCACGTCGTCATACTTGCGCACGAAGTAGGCCAGCGCCTCGTCCTTGCTGGCGTCCGGGTACTGTCCGACCGGATGTTCCTGCCCGTCGACAAGCAGGAAGACGTGGCCGTCGTCGGTGACGCGGGCCCACTTGGACGCCTCGGACAGCGGTGTGGAGGCGACCGCCGGAACAGGGATGACGTGCTGTGCGGGGGCAGCGGCAGCAATCTTTCCCGGCATGGCCGCCGGCGTGGGCTTGCGGCCCGGGGCGGGCTTCGGGGCCGGTTTGCCTGCCGGCTTCGG
>NZ_JBNHGF010000441.1:0-2056 GCF_059091005.1 Arthrobacter sp. Y3223164 | reverse complement strand
CTCGCCGGCTGGCGCCGGAACCGGGGGCTGCGGCTGATCGCCGGCGGCCGGCAGCTTGAGCTGCCCTGGCCGGAACTGAGCGACTTCCCGGACTACGGCCTGATCCGCACCCGGATGGGCTTCGACGAGCAGTTGGCCCGTCACGCGGCGGCCGCCGGCGCCGTCGTGCTGGAACGCCACTCCGTTTCCACCGCCCTCCGGGACGAGGCCGGACGGGTCACCGGGGTCCGCGCCAACGTGCTGGACGGGCGCGGACGCAAGACCGGGGAGACCAAGGACTTCGTCGCCGACGTGGTGCTGGCCGCCGACGGCAACTCCACCCGCACGGCCCTGAGCCTGGGCATCGAGAAGCGCGACGACCGGCCGCTGGGCGTGGCCGTGCGTACCTACTTCACCTCGCCCCGGCACGACGACGACTGGATGGAGGGATGGCTGGAACTCCCCGACGCGGCCGGCAACCCGCTGCCCGGCTACGGCTGGGTCTTCGGCGTCGGCGACGGCACATCCAACGTGGGCCTGGGCATCCTCAACTCGTCCAAGTCCTTCGGCAAGCTGGACTACCGGCAGGTGCTCCGCGAGTGGACCGCCGGCATGCCTGCGGAGTGGGGCTTTACCGAGGAAAACCAGGTGGGACAGGTCCGCGGTGCGGCCCTGCCGATGGGGTTCAACCGGACGCCGCACTACAGCCCCGGCCTGCTGCTGCTCGGCGACGCCGGCGGCATGGTCAGCCCGTTTAACGGAGAGGGCATCTCCTACGCCATGGAGTCCGCCCGCTACGCGGCCGAGCTGATCGCCGACGCGCACGGCCGCTTGTCCGGGACCGGCGGGCAGCTGCTCAGCATGGCCGGCTTTGACGCCGCGATGGCCCGCTACCCGGACATCATCCGCGGGCACTGGGGCAGCCACTTCACGCTGGGCCGGATTTTCGCCCAGCTGATCGGCAAACCGGCCATCATGAAACTGGCCCTGCGGACCGGAATGCCGGTCCCGCCGTTGATGCGCTTCGTGGTGCGGATGCTGGCCAATTTGACCGACTCGGGCGGCAAGGGATTTGAGGATAGAGTTATTCATCTGCTGGAGCAACTGACGCCGCCGGCATCGAACCAGGCCGGCGGCCACAAACCGGCCGGCCATACCGCCCCCACGATTAGTTAGTGTTGAACAGTGACTGACGCCAAACCGAGTTGGACTCCCGCCGGCCAGAACCCGCCGCAGTCGCCGGAGCTGGATACCGCGACTGCCGCCCTTGCCACCAGCCTGAACCTGCCGGACGGCTTCGCCCCGGTGGCCCAGGACGCCGAGCTCGGTCCCGCGGTTTCCACCGCCTTGGCGCGCGTGGAGAAGCAGTTGCGCGCGGCCATCGCGCACTCCGATCCGTTCGCCGACGCCACCAGCCGCCATCTCGTGGAAGCCGGCGGGAAGCGGATCCGTCCGCTGCTGACCATCCTGGCCGCGCAGCTGGGCAACGGCTCCGTTCCCGACGTGGTGCAGGCCGCCGTCGTCGTTGAACTGACGCACCTGGCCACGCTCTACCACGACGACGTGATGGATTCCGCGCCCTACCGCCGGGGTGCCCCGACCGCGCACGAGGTGTGGGGCAACCAGGTGGCCATCCTCGCCGGCGACCTGATCTTCGCCCGCGCCTCGCTGTTGGTGTCCCAGCTGGGGCCCGAAGCAGTCGGCATCCAGGCGCGCACCTTCGAGCGGCTCTGTCTGGGACAGCTGCACGAGACCGTCGGCCCGCGCGAGGACGAGGATCCGGTGGAACACTACCTCTCCGTGATCGCGGACAAGACCGCCTCGCTGATCGCCACGTCCGGCCAGCTCGGCGCCATGTTCTCCGGAGCCGGCGAGCAGGCCGTGAACGTGATGCTGGAATACGGCGAGAAGGTGGGCGTGGCGTTCCAGCTGGCCGACGACGTGATTGACGTGACCGGCCTCAAGGCCAAGTCCGGCAAGACCCCGGGCACCGACCTGCGTGAGGGCGTCCCCACCCTGCCGGTCCTGCTGCTGCGCCAGGCCGCCGCCGACGGCGACGTGTCCGCCGCCGCCGTGC
>NZ_JBNHGF010000440.1:0-2072 GCF_059091005.1 Arthrobacter sp. Y3223164 | reverse complement strand
CGCGGGCCGCGGCCGTGCGCGGGCCGCCGGCGCCTGCTTCACGCCGTGCCGGCAGGTTGAGGCGTTGCGGGGCATGCGACAGAATGAAGTCCGTGACTAGCCAAATAGATTTCAGTGCCCCGCGTCTGGCGATCCTGGGCGGGGGCCCCGGCGGGTATGAGGCGGCCATGGTGGCCAACTCGCTCGGCGCCAAGGTGACCATCATTGAACGCAAGGGCCTCGGCGGTTCCGCCGTGCTGACCGATGTGGTGCCGTCCAAGACCCTGATCGCGACCGCCGACGCCATGCGGCGGGTCGCGAGTGCCCACGACCTCGGGGTCCGCTTCGATGAGGACTCCAACGCCGCCTACGCCGATCTGCGCACGGTCAACGACCGCCTGCTGAAGCTGGCCGAGAGCCAGTCGGCGGACATCCACCACGGGTTGGAGCGTGCCGGGGTGCGCGTCATCCTGGGCGAAGGCAAGCTCTCCGGCCCGAACACCATCTCGGTGTCGACGGAGACGAAGACCGAGACGATTGCAGCGGATGCCATCCTGGTGGCCACCGGCGCCACACCCCGCGAACTGTCCACGGCCAAGCCGGACGGTGAACGCATCTTCAACTGGACGCAGGTGTACAACCTCACCGAGATCCCGGAGCACCTTATCGTGGTCGGTTCGGGCGTGACGGGAGCCGAGTTCGCCTCTGCCTACCGCATGCTGGGCACCAAGGTCACCCTGGTCTCCTCGCGGGACCGCGTGCTGCCGGGCGAAGACGCCGACGCCGCCGAGGTGCTCGAAGACGTTTTCGCCCGCAGCGGCATGACCGTGCTGTCCAAGTCCCGCGCCGCCAGCGTGGAACGAACGGACGACGGCGTGCTGGTCACCTTGGCCGACGGCCGGGTGGTCGAGGGCTCGCACTGTCTGCTGGCCGTGGGCGGCGTTCCCAACACCGCCGGCATCGGGCTCGAAGAGGCCGGGGTGGCCCTGACCGAGGGCGGGCACATCAAGGTGGACGGCGTCTCGCGCACCACCGCGTCGAACATCTATGCTGCCGGCGACTGCACCGGCGTGCTGGCTTTGGCCTCGGTGGCCGCGATGCAAGGCCGCATCGCCGTGGCCCACCTGCTGGGCGACTACGTCAAGCCGCTGAAGCTCAAGCAGGTGGCGTCCAATATCTTCACCAGCCCGGAGATCGCCACCGTGGGGGTGACCGAGGAGGAAGTCGCCGCGGGAAAGTACCAGGGCGACATCATCAAACTCTCGCTCAATACCAACGCGCGGGCCAAGATGATGAACGTCTCCGACGGCTTCGTGAAAATCATTGCGCGGCGCGGTTCCGGCACGGTCATCGGGGGCGTGGTGGTGGCCCCGCGGGCTTCCGAACTGATCTTCCCCATCGCGCTGGCGGTGAGCCAGAAACTCCACGTGGACGATCTCGCCAACACGTTCACGGTGTACCCGTCGCTGACCGGTTCCATTTCCGAGGCGGCGAGGCGGCTGCACGTGCATCTCTAGGGCGGCACATTCTGCCGTCATTTCCCCGCTGATTATTTCGCCACATTGTCAGCTTCTGGGACTATGATCATCGAATAGCCATGTAATGAAACGATGAACCGAAGTCAGTCAGTTGGGGGAATAAGGATGAGCGAGCAGCGCACTGCCGTCATTGTGGAGGATGACCTGGACATCCGGGAGTTGATCTCGACGGTCCTGTCCAGTTCCGGGTTTACGGTGCACACCGCCTCCTCCGGAATGGAAGGCGTTGCCGCCATCAAGCGCCACAACCCCGATGTCGTCACCCTCGACCTCGGCCTGCCGGACATCGATGGCTTCGAGGTCGCGCGCCAGGTGCGCCGCTTCAGCGACACGTACATCATCATGCTCACCGCGCGCGCCGAAGAACTGGACACGCTGCTGGGCTTGGAGACCGGCGCGGATGACTACCTCACCAAGCCGTTCCGCCCCCGGGAACTGCGCGCCAGGATCACCGCGATGCTGCGTCGCCCGCGTACTACAAAGGGCAACGACGGCGGTCTGCCGGAGGACGTCGGGGCCCGCGGGGGTGCCCCGACGGGGCCGGCCCTGGCCGGC
>NZ_JBNHGF010000439.1:0-2074 GCF_059091005.1 Arthrobacter sp. Y3223164 | reverse complement strand
CCGCCTGCCGCTCCGCTACTGCCGGTAGTTTTCCACTTCCCCGGCCGGCCGGGTCTCAGCTTCGCCCGGGTCCTCGCCGGCCTTGCGCTTGGCACGGCGCTGGCGCAGCAAGTCCCAGCACTGGTCCAGCTGCTCTTCCAGGCGGCGCAGCTCGGCGGCGCGGGCGGCGGCCTTGTCCGGCTCCTCCGGCGTGGAGTCGCGCAGTTGTTGTTCCTTCTCGACCAACGCGCTGATGTACTTCTGGATGTCCTGGTCCATGGCACGCCCCTCCCGGCGGTAGTCACCTCAGGCTACGTCGCACGCCATCCGCGGGCTAGGGCCGCCGCCTCCTCAATGGACTGCGTTCTGTGGTTGACTTCCTGCAGGGCAATCCCGGTGGCGGGCGATGTGGAGGAACAGAAGACTCATGGCATATGGCGAGCTCGACACCTCGTCCGGGGTACCCCTGTATCGCCAGATCAGGGAAATCCTGCGCAGGGAAATAGCCGAGGGGATCGCTGATCCGCGGAAGCCAATGACCGAGGCGCAGTTGCTCAGCCGGTTCGAAGTCAGTCGGGCGCCCATCCGGCAGGCACTCCAGGAGCTTGCCAGCGAGGGGTACATCTACCGGAAACAAGGCAAGGGGACGTTCCCGGTCATCGGCACCAGGGTCCAGCGGCCGGCCGACGTGCGCTCGGGGGCCCTGTACCAATACCTCGCCGAGAGCGGACTGCGTCCGACGGGGAAGGTCGCCGGCATCGAACGGGTGGAACCGCCCGGCCGGATTCGGGACCTCCTGGGACTCGAAGCGCACGAGCGGCTCCTGCATTTCACCCGCCTGATCTCGGTCGAGGATGAGCCCCTCGTCGAAGCCGACGTCTACATTCGGGTGCCCGGGGACTTCAGCCCCACCGCCGCGGAACTGGAACGCGTTGGCTCCGCCTTCGAACTCCTCAAGAAAGAGTTCGGCATCGCACACGTCCGCGCCGAGCACGAAGCCTGGGCAACCGCGGCCACCGCCGAACAGGCCGCGACCTTCGGGGTGGCCGTGGGGAGCCCGCTGCTCGTCATCGAGACGGTCTTCTTCACCACGGGCGACCTGCCCGCCGGATGGCGCTCCGCAGTGCACCTGGCAGAGAAATTCAAGTACCGGTTCAGCACCGGGCAGTAGGCCGCGACCGCGCGGGAAATCCACCCCGTCAGCCAAAACGAAACGAGATGTTTTCCGGTCAATTGCCTTGACTTTGGCACTACATCATGTAAACCTAGTTGACAGGTAATCAAGGTCACATCAGCGGGAGCCCGCGGCCGTTAGCGGACGCCGGGCCTCCCGATGGGCTCCTCCTTCGTTTACTGCCGCCTGCACCGGTTTCGGCGAGGAATGAATCCAGAGGTCGCGGTGCATGATCCTTCCCCGCGTGACGTCTGCATGGCGTGGCGTCAGACGAAAGGTTGTGCCAATGACGGATACAACAACAACCCCCCACCCGACGGCCAATACCGTTCTTGGCCCCGTTCCCGCCCACGAACTGGGTGTGGTCGCGGTCCACGAGGCCCTGCTCTCGGTGGTCCCGGGAGCCCAGTACGCCCCGGACATCAGCATGGACCGGGCGGAGATCTTCGAGGTCCTGGCCGGAAAGCTGACCGACTTCCGCAGGGCCGGCGGCCAGACCATCGTGGACAGCACCGGCATGTTCCACGGCCGCGACGTGAAGCTGTACGAGGCGCTCTCGCGCTCGACCGGCGTGCACATCATCGCCTCCACCGGCATGGGGCCGGAGGAAATGCTCGGCGGCTACTTCCTCACCCCGCAGACCAACCCGCCGACCCCCTGGCCGGCCGAAAAGTTCGCCGACCTCTTCTCGAAGGAAGTCAGCGAGGGCATGGTGGTCCCGCGGGTCGAGCGCCGCGGAGCCGCCGGGCTGGTCACCAGCACCGCAACCCGCGAGGGCATGACCCCCACCGACGAGAGCTTGTTCCGCGGGGCGGCCCGGACCGCCCTGGCCACCGGCATCCCGGTCTCCATCCGCTACGGCGCCGACGCCCTGCACGACCTCGACGTCGTCCTGGACGAGGGACTGCCCGCCGGGCGGGT
>NZ_JBNHGF010000438.1:0-2081 GCF_059091005.1 Arthrobacter sp. Y3223164 | reverse complement strand
AGTCCGGAGCCGGCGGCGTGCCATCGGAGGCCGTCCCCGGTACGCGCGCGCCGGTGGCCAGCCGCAGGATTTCCTCCTCGGTGGCGCCGGCCGGCAGTTCGCCGGCGATCTGCCCGTCGCGCATCACCAGGATCCGGTCGGACATCCCGATCACCTCGGGCAGTTCGCTGGAAACCATCAGGACGCCCTTCCCCTCGGCCGCCAGCTGGCGCATCAGCCGGTACACCGCGACCTTGGCCCCGACGTCGATGCCCCGGGTCGGTTCGTCCAGCAGCACCACGCCCGGGGACACCGCCAGCCACTTGGCCAGCACGATCTTTTGCTGGTTCCCGCCGGAGAGGTACTGCACCTCCTGGTCCAGGTCCCGCGCGACGACTTCCAGCGCGCTGAACGAGCCGGCGACGGCGCGGCGTACGGTCGCGGTGCGCTTGGGGAACACGGCGCGGACCACGCCCAGCGCATTGTCCAGCAAGGACTGGTTCAGGCTCAGGCCCTGCGCCTTGCGGTCCTCGGTGATCAGCGCGATGCCGTGCCGCACCGCCTGGCGGGGAGAATGCGGACGGACCGGACGGCCCGCCAGCTGCATGCTGCCGCGGTTGAACGGCGCGGCGCCGAAGATCGCCTGCAACAGTTCGGTGCGGCCGGACCCCTGCAGGCCGGCGACGCCGACGATCTCGCCGGGCATCAGGCGCAGGCTGATGCCGTCCAGCTGGTCGTTGCCGGCGCCGGCGAGTGCGAGCAGCGGGGCGTTGCGGTCGGTGCTCTGTGCCGCGGGCGCGGGCGGGAGCTTGTCCGGGAAGTACGCGGAGATGGGGCGGCCGACCATCATCCGGACCAGCGAGGCATCATCGAGTTCGGTGGCCGGTTTGGTACCCACGACCCGCCCGTCTTTGAGCACGGTGATGGTTTGGCAGAGGTCGAAGACCTCGCGCAGCCGGTGCGAGACGTAGAGGATGCCGGTGCCGCGTTCGGCCAGTCTCCCCACGATCCCGTACAACAGGGACACTTCCGGCCCGGACAACGCGGCGGTCGGCTCGTCCATGGAGATGATCCGGGCCTCGTAGCTGACGGCCTTGGCGATCTCGACGATCTGCTGCTCGGCCACGGAGAGCGATCGGACCAGCGCCGTGGGCCGGATGGAGCCGATGCCCAGCGACTCCAGCAGTTCCGCGGTGGCGGCGTTCATCTTGGCCCGGTTGACCAGCAGGCCCTTGCGGGGCTCGCGGCCCAGGTAGATGTTCTCCGCCACCGTGCGGTCCGGCAGCAGGTTGAATTCCTGGAAGACGGTGGACAGCCCGGCTTCGTGTGCCTGGGTGGGATGGCTGAACTGGACGCTTTCGCCGTCCAACAGCACAGTTCCCGAGTCCCGCTGGTACACGCCCGCCAAGATCTTCATCAGCGTCGACTTTCCTGCGCCGTTCTCCCCAACGACGCCGTGGACCTCGCCGGCGTGCAGCGTCAGTGACGCGTCCTGCAGCACGGGATTGCCGAAGAAGCTCTTGGTCAGGCCGCGGACCTCGAGAACGGGTTTCCCCCGTCCGGCGCCGCTGTCGGCCACAGTGTTGCTCGTCTGCTCCACCCACTCACTGTGGCACGCGTCACATAGTTTTGTCGAGGGTCAGGCAAAAGTTGTTTGGCCATGAATTGTTAGTTTCGGTAGAGACAAACAGAAGTGGTGCGTGCTGTACTGAAAGCGTGTTGAAGTCCGATGTCGCCCCGCCGCAGCGCCTGGCCGCCCAGCCGGCTGCCGGAGCAAGCGAGGTATTCCAGCTGCTGCGCGACGGCCAGCCGCGCACCCGGGCGGAGCTGGCGCAGTTGACCGGCTTGGCGCGGTCCACGGTGACCGCCCGGGTGGATTCGTTGATGCGGCTGGGGCTGATTGCCCCCATTGGGGGAGCGACCTCGACCGGCGGAAGGCCGCCGTCGTTGTTTGCGCTCAACCCGGCCGCCCGCCTGGTGGTCGGCGCAGACCTCGGCGCCACGCACGCCAGGGTCGTCGTGGCCGACCTCTCCGGCGACGTCCTGGCCGAGGAGCGCGCCGAGCTGAGCATCGCCAGCGGCCCGGACATCGTGCTGGGTTG
>NZ_JBNHGF010000437.1:0-2092 GCF_059091005.1 Arthrobacter sp. Y3223164 | reverse complement strand
CAGCCGGGGAACGTCGCCGCCGCCGGAGCCGATATCGAGCAGGGTGGGGGCCTCAAGGCCGGCCAGGCGCGGGCGGAGCAGGCGCCGGTAGATGCCGTGCCAACCCGACACCGCCCGGTTGATCAGCGGAAACTGGGCGTAGGTGCGCCGAAGCATCGCGGGGTCGCAGTCCGGCTTGTCCATTTCCTCCACGGCGTCCGTGGCGCGGAGGGCCAGGAACGTCGACGCCTTGCGATCCGGCAGGCGGGCGGCCACGGCGGTCCGTTCCCGCCCTACACCGCCGCTGCCGCGGAAACCTGGCGGGCCCGGAGGGTGGCGGCGGGCACGGTCTTGGTGAACAGCCCGGTTTCCACCGTCAGGCCCGGGCCGAAGGCCATCGAGCAGATCCGCTCCTCCCCGGACCCTGCCGGTTGCTCCAGGATGTGCTTCAGCACAAACATCACGGTGGCGCTGGACATGTTCCCGTACCGCCGCAGCGTTTCCCGGGCCGGCACGAGCTGTTCCCCGGTCAGCTCCAGCTTGGCCTCGACCTTGTCCAGGATGCTGCGGCCGCCCGGATGGATCGCCCAGTGCTCAATGTCGCGGTATGGTCTTGCCGCCACGTCCGGTTCACGGGCCAGCAACGGCTCCAGCGCACCAACGATGTGTTCGTCGATAATGTGCGGAACATAGGTCCCCAGGACCATTTCGAAGCCCTCGTCACCGATGTTCCAGGCCATGGATTCCTCGCCGACCGGGGTGAGGACGGTTTCGAAGTGGTCCAGCCGGATGGCAGGCCCGGTCTCGTCCAGGCCGCGCGCGGTGATGACCGCTGCCGCCGCGCCGTCCGCGAACAGGGAGGACCCGACGATGGTGTCGGGGTCGTTGGACGTGCGCACGTGCAGCGTGCAGAGTTCTGCCGATACGACCATCACCACCGCCTGGGGATCGGCGTCGCAGAACGACTTGGCCGCCCGCAGGGCCGGGAACGCCGCGTAGCAGCCCATGAAGCCGAGATGGTAGCGCTGGACGGCGGGATTGAGCCCCAGCGCACGCACGATCTTGTAGTCGGGTCCCGGGTTGAAGAACCCGGTGCAGGAGACGGTGATGAGGTGTGTGATGTCCGCCGGGCCGATCCCCTCGCAGGAGGCAAGCGCCTTGCCGGCCGCCTCGATGAACAGCGGGGTTGCCTTGTCCGCGAAGATGTCGTTGCGCACCTTCGTGCTGGGAGAGAGCAGCTGCCGGGAATCGGCGTCGAAGAACACCGGGTTGTCCGCCCGCTTGGCCGTCGTGAGTTCCTCGACGGCGGTGTACCGGGTGTCGATGCCGGACTGGTCGAACGATGTGGTCACCAGGCGCTGTCCCAGGCGGGTCAGGCCCGGTTGCGTGGAGAACACGTCCCGCGCCTCCGACTGGATCAGGATGGTATCCGGAACAGCGGTTTCCAGGGCTCGCAGCGTGGCCGTCATAGTCCATTCATAGAGCAGGCAGCCGGGTAAGACAATGGACCGGCCGCCCGGCTCCCGGCTGAACCGCTACGTCATACGCGGGCGTCTTACCGGTTGACGGGCCAAGCCGGTACACAAGGAGCGGATCCGGTGGAGTACGAAATCAATTCCCTGCCGCTGCACGTGCTCCTGGTCCATGCCACCGTGGTGATCGTTCCGCTGGCGGCGCTGTGCGTTGCGCTCACCCTGCTCTGGCCGGCCGCGAGGCGGCGCCTGGGGATTGCCACCCCGCTGATCGCCCTGCTGGCCCTGGTGCTGGTGCCCGTCACCCAACAGGCCGGCCACTGGTTGTTCCTCAGGATCGACCAGACGCCGCTGGCCGTCGAACACATGCGGTTGGGCGACATGCTGCTGCCGTGGGTGGCCGGCCTTTTCGCCACGGCGCTGGGACTGTGGCTGTGGTTTCGCTACGGAACGACGGCGGACGCCTCCTCCCGGCGCAGGCTTGGCGCCGGATACAGCGTCATCGCGGCAGTGGTCGCCGTCGCCGTGCTGGCCGTGTGTGCCGGCGCCACGGTGGCAGTGGTGCTGACCGGCGAATCCGGAACGCGGGCGGTCTGGGAAGGCGCCTACTCCGGGCCGCCGGCGCTGCCCTGACCAACTCC
>NZ_JBNHGF010000436.1:0-2106 GCF_059091005.1 Arthrobacter sp. Y3223164 | reverse complement strand
GCGCGAACTGCTCGGCGCGGCCGTGGCCGCCGCAAAGCCGGGGGGCCTGATCGCCTACGTGACGTGCTCCCCGCACCCGGCGGAGACGACGGCGGTGGTCGCCGACCTGCTGCGCCGGAATCCCGGGCTGGAACTGCTGGACACCTCCTCCGTCCTCGACGGGGTCAGCCTCCCCGGGCATTTGGAAGCAGGACAACCCGGCGGCGACGCCGTGGGCCGGGCCGGCGGGACGACGGCGCAGCTGTGGCCGCACCGGCACGGCACCGATGCCATGTTCATGGCGCTGCTCCGCCGAACCAACTAGGCCAACACCGGTTCCGACATCCCTCGACACACAGACAGGCAGGCAAGCAACCGATGGCACAGTGCTGCATCAACCCCAGCATCCTCTCGGCCGATTTCGTCAACCTCGAAGCCGAACTGCGGCGCATCAGTACCGCCGATGCCGTGCACGTGGACGTGATGGACAACCATTTCGTGCCGAACCTGACCATCGGGCTGCCGGTGGTGCAGCGGATCCGGGAAGTCAGCACCCTGCCCCTGGACGCGCACCTGATGATCGCCGACCCGGACCGCTGGGCGCCGGCGTATGCCGAGGCGGGGATCGAATCCGTGACCTTCCATGTGGAAGCGGCGGCGGCCCCGGTCCGGCTGGCCAGGGAGCTGAGGTCCCGCGGGGCCAAGGCGGGCATGGCGCTGAAGCCGGCCACCGCCGTCGAGCCTTATCTGGATTTGCTCCCGGAGATGGACCTCCTGCTGATCATGACGGTCGAGCCGGGCTTCGGCGGGCAGTCTTTCCTGGACGTGACCCTGCCCAAGATCCGCAAGGCCGCGCGCGCCGTGGCAGGTTCGGGGCTCCCGGTTGCGATCCAGGTGGACGGGGGCGTCACCGAAGAGACCATCGTGCGGGCCGCCGAGGCCGGCGCCACCGTCTTCGTGGCCGGATCCGCCGTGTACGGCAAGGACGATCCGGAGCAGGCCATCGCCTCGCTGCGGGCCGCGGCCGGCCGGCAACCCCAATCCTGAGGCTCCTGTGACCGGTGTTACAGGTTGTGACGGAATGGAACGTGCCACAAGGCAGTTGTGAGAGCATAGTTACGCAAACACAAACGTGCTCCGGGGTCGGTGTAAGTCCGAACCGGCGGTTATAGTCCGCGACCCGCTGCCGAGAGTTCCGCCCGGAACTTCACGCAGCGGTTGAACCGGTGAAATTCCGGTACCGACAGTTAAAGTCTGGATGGGAGAAGCACGTACAGGTGGCAGCCATGGGGCCACCGGGTACGGTCGATGACCGCGACCCGGAGACCCCGAAGCTTCCGCTCTGTCGTTCCCCGGAGCCGCCGCGGCTCGAAAGGAACGGCATGGATTTTCTGCGGTGGCTCTTTGAAGCCCAGATTCCCGTAGCCGGCAGCGCTCTGCTGCTGCGCGAAGTTCTGGGCAACGTCTTCGGCCTGCTCAGCGCGCTCGGCGGAATGCGCCGGAAGGTGTGGGCCTGGCCCGTCGGCATCATCGGCAACGTGCTGCTGCTGACCGTATTCCTCGGGTCGCTCTTCGGCTCCGCCAATACCGCCAACCTCCTGGGCCAGGCCGGCCGGCAGGTCATGTTCATCGCCGTGGCCGTCTACGGCTGGATGCGTTGGCGCTCCGCACGCAGCGGCGAGGGCCACGCCATCACCCCGCAGTGGGCCGGCGGCAAGGCGCGCCTGGGCCTGGTCGCCGCCTTGCTCCTGGGCACCGTCGCCCTGACCCCGATCTTCGCGGCCCTCGGCTCCTACGAGCCGGTCTGGGCCGATGCCTGGACCTTCGTCGGTTCATTGCTGGCCACCTACGGCATGGCACGCGGCTGGGTCGAATTCTGGCTGATCTGGGTGGCCGTCGACATTGTGGGCGTGCCGCTGCTGTTTAGCGCCGGCTACTACGCCAGCGCCTTTATGTACCTCTTCTACGGAGGCTTCACGCTGGTTGGATTCTTCGTCTGGTGGCGGGCCAACGCGCAGGCCAAGCCCGGCGTCGAAACCCTGCATCCCGATCCGCGCATCGGGCGCCCGGCCGGCGAGCAGGTGCAGGCGTGATGGGCCAGGCGGCAGTCGGCACGGCCAGGGATTT
>NZ_JBNHGF010000435.1:0-2109 GCF_059091005.1 Arthrobacter sp. Y3223164 | reverse complement strand
GGCGGCACGCTCACCCATTCGCCGCTGCCGCTGCCACCGGCCGGCGCCTCCGCGTGGCACGGCCAGCTGGTGGCCGAGAATGTGCTCCTCGAACAGCAGGAGGAAAACGGTGTTCCGGATCCCAGCTGAGCCTGCCCGCCCCTCCCGGCTGCGCGCCGTCGTCGTCATGCTCTGTGCCATGCTGGCGCTGGTCTCCTGTTCCTCCATCCCGATGTCGGGGCCGGTGGGCACGGTCCAGGCCGATTCGGGCGAAACCGGGGGGACCGGCTACACCTTCAACCCGCCGGGGCCGTCGCCGGGGGACTCCCCGCAGCAGATCGTCGCCGGCTTCATCCAGGCGGGCACGGCCACGCAGGACGATTACCGGATTGCGCGCGAATTCCTCGCCCCGGACCTCGCCGGCGAATGGCAGCCGGTGCAGCGGACGCTGGTGTACCGGAACGTCGTGCGGATTGTCGGATCGCCGTCCGAAACCGAATTCGTGCTCCAGGTGGAGGTCGATGCCACGATCAACGAGTCGGGCGTCCGCACCCAGGCCGAGGAAGGGGCCACCGAATCGCTGCCGGTGGAACTGGCGCAGGTGGACGGCGAATGGCGGATCTCCAGCGTTCCGGACGGGACCATGGTCTCCACGGTGGACTTCCGCACCTTGTTCTCCCCGTTCAACCTGTACTACTACGACCCGACGTACACGTATGCCGTGCCGGACGTGCGCTGGTTCGCCAACCGGCAGGGCATCTCGGCGGCCATCGTGGCTGCCATGCTGGAGGGGCCCGCGCCGTACCTGGCCGGCGCCGTGATCAGTGCCTTCCCGGAAGGCTCGCAGCTGGTTCGGCGGGCCGTACCGATCGAATCGGGGGCTGCCAGCGTGGACCTGTCGGCCGAAGTCCTCACGGGCACCACGTTCCTGCGCCGGCAGCAGATGCAACAGCAGCTGGAACTGACGCTGGGAGAGCTCAATACCGTCTCCACCGTCCAGATGACCGTGGACCAGCGGGAAGTGGACCTGGGCAATTCCCCAGATCCCCAGTTCCAAGCCGCGGTGACGGACCCCGCGGTTGGCAACGTGCAGATCGGGGTTTTGGACGAGGAACTGGTGTTTTACGAAGGATCGCGGCCGGTCAAGCCGGAGGACCTGCCGTCCGTCAGCCGGCTGCGCCCGCGCGAACCGGCGATGTCGCTGGACCAGGAACGCTTTGCCTTCCTGACCGCCGAGCGCAACCGGATGTTCGTGATCGGCGAGGACCGCCGCGCGGTGGAGGCGGCATCCGGAAGCAACCTCACCGGACCCAGCGTCGATCCCTTCGGCTGGGCCTGGGCGGCGGCCGGCGACGGCAGCGGGAAAGTCTCCGCGGTGTCCATCGAGGCGCCGGACGAATCGGTGGCGGTCAGCGCCCAGTGGCTGACGGAGCGGACTGTGACCGAGCTGCAGATTTCACGTGAAGGTTCCAGGGCGCTCATCACCACCCGTGAAGGCGAGAGCACCTCGGTCTACGTTGCCGGCGTCGTCCGCGACCAGGACGGTCGGCCCCGGGGCATCACCACCCCCAAGCGGTTGAACCCCTCGGTGCCGGTGGACTCGGGCGTCTGGGCGGACGAGGATACCGTCGTCGTCATGCAGGCCTCGCCCGACCAAGCGGTGACTGCGGAGGTGCTGAACCTGGACGGCAGCACCCTGCGGACCGCGCCCCTGCAGGGGATGGTGGAGATCAGCGCCGGCAACGGCGACCAGGACGTGTACGCCCAGACCAATGAGATGCTCTACATCCGCGTCGGCAACAGCTGGGCGCCGCAGCGAAATTCCCCGCTGGTCATCGATCCGTCCTTCCCCGGATAGCCCCGCCTCCACAGCCGCCGCAGCACCGGAACACTCCACAGCCGGCGCCCAGGGCACGCCGGGCGGGCGGGGGAGCGGCCAGGCTGAAGGGATGGCGGGAACGGTGATAAAGGTGACGCCGGACGTGGGAACCCGGCTGGACAGGCTGTATTTCAGCCCGGCCCCGCAGGCGCTGCGGATCTGGTCCGGGCAGTTCGGCCGGCTGCTGCTGCCGACCGACTGCGTGGCCTGCGGTGCGCCGGATTACGTCCTGTGCGCTGCCTGCAGGCGGC
>NZ_JBNHGF010000434.1:0-2111 GCF_059091005.1 Arthrobacter sp. Y3223164 | reverse complement strand
CGCCGGAGTGGCCGACCCGCTGCGCGCGGCCGGCATCCCGGTGTTCGGCCCCAGCAAGGAAGCGGCCAGGCTTGAAGGCTCCAAGGCCTTCGCCAAGCAGGTCATGGCCGCGGCGAACGTGCCCACCGCCATGGCCCACGTGGCCACCAACGCCGCCGAAGCGGCCGAGGCCCTGGATTCGTTCGGGGCCCCCTACGTGGTCAAGGACGACGGGCTGGCGGCCGGCAAGGGCGTGGTGGTGACCGAAGACCGCGACGCCGCCCTGGCGCACGCCCAGGCCTGCTTCGACGCCGGCGGTTCCGTGGTCATCGAGGAATTCCTCGACGGCCCGGAAGTCTCCCTGTTTGTGATTTCCGACGGCGAACGCGCCATCCCGCTGGTGCCGGCGCAGGATTTCAAGCGGATTTTCGACGGCGACGAGGGCCCGAACACCGGCGGCATGGGCGCCTACACGCCGCTGACCTGGCTGCCGCCCGGTTTCGTGGACGAAGTCATGGACCGCGTCGCGCTGCCGACAATCCGCGAGATGGCCCACCGCGGCACCCCGTTCGTGGGCGTGCTGTTCTGCGGGCTGGCCGTGACCAGCCGCGGCGTGCGGGTGATCGAATTCAACGCCCGCTTCGGGGACCCGGAAACGCAGGCGGTACTGGCCCGGCTGCGCACACCGCTGGGCGGGCTGCTGCTGGCGGCCGCCAAGGGGGAACTGGACGACACAGAACAGTTGGTCTGGTCCAGGCGGTCCGCCGTCACGGTGGTGCTGGCCGCGGAGAACTACCCGGGAACTCCGCGCACCGGGGATCGGATCCGCGGCCTGAAGAAGGCCAATGCCTTGACCGACGTGCACGTGATCCACGCCGGGACCGCCCTGGACGGGAACGGCAAGGTGGTCAGCGCCGGCGGGCGGGTGCTCGCCGTCGTCGCGCTGGGTGAAGACCTGGTGGAAGCCCGCGAACGTGCCTACGAGGGCATCGACGCCATCAGCCTGGAGGGGTCGCAGTACCGCAGCGACATTGCCCTGCTGGCGGCCGAGGGCAAGATCAAGGTGCCCGCGTCCGGCACGAACTCCCGGGCCGGCGCACAGAGAGACTGAGGACGTCAAACCATGGCATTTGCCCCCGAAGTACTCGAACTGCCCGGCTGGAAGCACGTCTACTCCGGCAAGGTCCGCGACCTGTACGTTCCGGCCGCCCCGCAGCAGGTGGAGACGGCCAGCGACGACATTGCCGCCGAAGGCCTGTTGGACCGGCGCAACGACACCGTGCTGGTGGTGGCGAGCGACCGGATCAGCGCCTACGACCACGTGCTGTCCAGCGAGATCCCGGACAAGGGACGGATCCTCACCCAGCTGAGCCTGTGGTGGTTCGAACAGCTCGCCCAGGGGGACAACCCGGTGGCGCACCACGTGGTGTCCACCGAGGTGCCCGACGCGGTGGCCGGCCGGGCGATGGTCTGCAAGAAACTGGACATGTACCCGGTGGAATGCATCGCCCGCGGCTACCTGACAGGGTCGGGCCTCGCCGAGTACCGGCAATCCCGGACCGTGTGCGGGTTGCCGCTGCCCGCCGGCCTGGTGGACGGCTCCCGGCTGGAGCCCGCCATCTTCACCCCCTCGGCCAAGGCCGAGGTGGGCGAGCACGACGAGAACATCACCTACGACGCCGTGGTCCAGACCGTCGGGGCGGAGACCGCGGCCCGGCTGCGCGATAAGACGCTGCAGATCTATACGCGCGCCGAAGCCATCGCCCGGGAGCGCGGAATCATCCTGGCGGACACCAAGGTTGAGTTTGGCGTCGATCCCACGACGGGGGAGATCACGCTGGGCGACGAGGTGCTGACCCCCGACTCCTCGCGGTTCTGGGACGCGGACACCTACGAGCCGGGCCGGGCGCAGCCGTCGTTCGACAAGCAGTTCGTGCGCGACTGGCTGACGTCGCCCGCCTCCGGCTGGGACAAGAACTCGGACGCCCCGCCGCCCGCCCTGCCGGAGGACATCGTGCAGAAGACGAGGGCGCGTTACGTCGAAGCCTACGAACGGCTCACCGGGCGGACATTCGCCTGATCGGCAGCGGCGCGGGGCCGGGCCGGGTGCTCCCGGCCGCGCCCAGGGGGTC
>NZ_JBNHGF010000433.1:0-2113 GCF_059091005.1 Arthrobacter sp. Y3223164 | reverse complement strand
GGCCAGCGCGGCCCGGCGCCCCGCCGCGGCAAGTCCGCCGGCGAGATGGTGACCGGACGCAACTCCGTGGTGGAAGCCCTGCGCGCCGGTGTTCCCGCCAAGGCGCTGCACGTCGGGGTCCGGATCGAGATGGACGACCGCGTCAGGGAATCCCTGAAGATCGCCGCCGAACGCGGTATTCCGGTGCTCGAATCGCACAAGCCGGAACTGGACCGGATGACCGATGACGCCGTCCACCAGGGCCTGGTGCTGCAGATCCCGCCCTATGACTATCAGGACGCCCTGGAACTGGCCGAGGAAACCATGGCCAAGTTCAAGAAGGGCTACATCAACAACGCCCCGCTGTTCGTGGCCCTGGACGGCATCACCGACCCGCGCAACCTCGGCGCCATCATCCGTTCCTCCTCGGCCTTCAGCGGCCACGGCGTGATCGTGCCCGAGCGCCGCTCGGTCGGGATGACGGCCTCCGCATGGAAGACCAGCGCCGGCGCAGCGGTGCGCGTGCCGGTGGCCAAGGCGGGCAACCTGACCAATACGCTCAAGGCTTTCCAGCAGCTGGGCATCTTCGTGCTCGGCCTGGACGGCGGCGGCGACGTCTCGCTGCCGGACCTGTCGCTGGCCACCGAACCGGTGTGCCTCGTGGTGGGATCCGAGGGCAAGGGCCTGTCCCGGCTGGTCCGCGAACACTGCGACCAGATCGTCTCCATCCCGATCGACTCGGCGATGGAGTCGCTCAACGCTTCCATGGCCGTGGGCATCAGCCTGTACGAGATTTCGCGGCAGCGCGCGCGCTAGGAGCAGGTGGACCGTTGTGGCCCGTCACGCCAAGAGCCTTTCCCCTGAGCCTCCGACGCGCCAGGCCCGGCTTTCGCGTGCCTTCCCGCTCGGCGTGAGCGACGCCGCCCCGGGCCTGCCGCCGATTCCCGGCGCGGTCAACGTGGCGGTCTTCGCCCCCGACTTCGGTTCGGTGGACGTGCACTTCCAAGACGCGGCGGGCACCTGGCGGCGCGTCGAACTGACGGCGCTCACCGACGGCGTCCACCACGGCACGGTCGAGGGACTCGAGGCCGGCAGCCGGTACGCCTTCTGGCCCCACGGCGAGGAACTGCCGGCCTCCGGGCAGCTGCTGCTGGACCCCTACGGCCGCGCCATCGACGACGACGGCGGTGTGCTGCGCTCGGTGTACGTCACCGGCGGATTCGACTGGGAGAACGACGCCCGGCCGCACGTGCCGTGGCGGGACACCGTGGTGTACGAGTGCCACGTCAAGGGCCAGACCATGCTGCACCCGGACATCCCGGAAGAACTGCGCGGCACCTACGCCGGGCTGGCGCACCCGGTGATGGTCGAGTACCTGCTGGAGCTGGGGATCACCACGGTGGAGCTGCTGCCGGTGCACTACCACCTGGACGAACCGCACCTGCAAAACCTGGGCCTGGCCAACTACTGGGGCTACAACACGCTCGGCTTCTTCGCCCTCTGGCCGGGCTACGCCACCGCCGCAGCGCAGGCCGCCGGACCGCGGGCCGTGCAGGACGAGTTCCGCACCATGGTCAAGCAGCTGCACGCCGCCGGACTCGAGGTGGTCCTGGACGTGGTCTACAACCACACGGCCGAGGGCGGCAAGGACCAGGACACGTATTCCTTCCGGGGGCTGGCGGACCACGTGTACTACCGGCACGACGGCCACGGGAATTACCTGGACACCACCGGCTGCGGCAACACCATGGACTTCAACGAGCCGCGCGTGATCCAGCTGGCCCTCGACTCGCTCCGCTACTGGGTGGAAGAGTTCCACATCGACGGGTTCCGCTTCGACCTGGCTGTGTCCCTGGCCCGCGACGGAAACAACCATTTCAATCCCCGCCATCCGTTCCTGGTGGCCGTGGGCGCAGACTCGGTGCTCTCCGGGGCAAAGCTCATCTCGGAACCGTGGGACGTCGGCGACGGCGGCTGGCAGACGGGGCACTTCCCGCCGGGCTGGGCCGACTGGAACGACCGCTTCCGCGACACCGTCCGCGATTTCTGGCTGGCGGACCAGGCCGCGTTGGCGGGCGGAGGGCAGGCTACGACACGCTCAGCAAGATTGCCCCGGTCGTCGCTTACCCGGAGA
>NZ_JBNHGF010000432.1:0-2115 GCF_059091005.1 Arthrobacter sp. Y3223164 | reverse complement strand
GAGGCGGAGCGGGCGGCCGGGGCCGAGCCGGACGGGGCCGAGCCGGACGGGGAACCCGGGCAGCAGGGCGCCGGGAGCGAGACGGGGCAGGTGAAAGGATGAGGGCCCCGGCGTCGACCTACCGGCTGCAGATCAGGGAATCGTTCACGCTCTATGACGCCGCCGAACTGCTGCCCTACCTGCACCGGCTCGGCGTCGACTGGGTATACCTGTCGCCCCTGCTGACCGCGGAGCCGGGGTCCGACCACGGCTACGACGTTGTCGACTTCAGCGCGGTGGATCCGGCCCGGGGCGGGATCGACGGGCTGCGGGCGCTCTCCGCCGCCGCCCGGAAGTACGGAATGGGCGTCCTGGTGGACATCGTGCCGAACCACATGGGCGTGGCCACGCCGGCCAACAACCGCTGGTGGTGGTCGCTGCTGTCGGAGGGCCGCGGCTCCCGCTATGCGGAAGCGTTCGACATCGACTGGGACGCCGGCGGCGGCAAGCTCCGGCTGCCCGTGCTGGGCGACGGCGACGCGGAACTCGAGGCGTTGGAGCTGGCCGACGGCGAGCTGCGCTACTACGACCACCGCTTCCCCCTCGCCGAAGGGACCGGCGACGACGGCGCTACCGCCCGCGAAGTCCATGAGCGCCAGCACTACCAGCTGGTGAACTGGCGGCGGGCCGATGCCGAACTCAATTACCGCCGGTTCTTCGGCGTCAACTCCCTGGCCGGGGTCCGGGTGGAGGTGCCGTGGGTCTTCGACGAATCCCACGCCGAGATCAAGCGCTGGTTCGACGAGGGCCTGGTCGACGGGCTGCGCGTGGACCATCCCGACGGGCTGGCCGACCCCAAGGGCTATCTGCAGCGGCTGCACGAGCTGACCGGCGGCGCCTACGTCCTGGTCGAGAAGATCCTGGAGCCGGGGGAGGAGCTGCCGGCCGACTGGGCCTGCGCGGGCACCACCGGGTACGACGCGCTGGCGGACGTGGACCGGCTGCTGGTCGATCCCGACGGGCGGGAACGCCTCACCGACGCCGCCCCCGTCCAGCCCTACCAGCACATGATCCACGACACCAAGCGGGGCATTGCCGACGGTATCCTGCGCTCCGAGGTGCTGCGCCTGGCCCGGCTGGTTCCCGCCGGCACCGGCCTGGATTTCGAGACGGCGGCCGATGCGATCGCGGAACTCCTCAGCTGCTTCCCGGTGTACCGGAGCTACCTCCCGGTCGGGGCGCAGTACCTCGAGGAAGCCGGAATCGCCGCCCAGGTCCGCCGTCCCGACCTGGCCGACGCCGTCACCACCCTGCTGCCGCTGCTGAATCCGCAGGGAGTGCTCACCGAACTCGCGGTGCGGTTCCAGCAGACCTCCGGCATGGTCATGGCCAAGGGAGTGGAAGACACCGCGTTCTACCGCTACACCCGCCTGACCTCCCTGAACGAGGTGGGGGCGGACCCGTCGATCTTCGCGGTGGAGCCGTTCGAGCTCCACACCCGGTTGATCCGCCGGCAGCAGGAACTGCCGCTCGCCATGACCGCGCTGTCCACCCACGACACGAAGCGCAGCGAGGACACCCGGGCCCGCATCTCTGTGCTCGCGGAACTGGCGGACCAGTGGCCGGATTGGCTGGCGGAGCTCGACCGGCTGGCACCCTTCGGGGACCTGCCGTTCGCGGACCTGCTCTGGCAGACGGCGCTGGGAGCATGGCCGTTCAGCCGGGCACGGGCCCACGCTTACGCGGAGAAGGCCGCCCGGGAAGCAGGCAACAGCACCTCGTGGATCGCCCCGGACCATGACTTCGAAAAACAACTCCACGCCGCCGTGGACGCGGCCTTCGACAACCCGGAGGTGAACCGGCTGCTGGTCAACCTGGCGGAGAGGATCAAGCCCTTCGGCCGGAGCAACTCCCTCTCGGCCAAGCTCATCCAGCTGACCATGCCCGGAGTGCCCGATGTCTACCAGGGCACCGAGTTCTGGGACCACTCGCTGGTGGACCCGGACAACCGCCGGCCGGTAAATTTCACCGCCCGCCGCCGGGCGCTGGACGACCTGGACCGGGACGGGACGCCGCCGGTGGACGACGGCGCGGCAGCCAAACTGCTGGTGGTCGCCCGGGCGCTTCGGCTGCGTC
>NZ_JBNHGF010000431.1:0-2139 GCF_059091005.1 Arthrobacter sp. Y3223164 | reverse complement strand
GGGCCGCCACGGCGGCCTCGGCCGGGTGCAGGGCGTGCAGCGCGCGGTCCACCGTATCTTGGTCCACGGCCGGCTGCTCAGCCAAGAGGCGGCGGTAGCGCGCGTAGGCACGCAGTTTTCTCGCCAGCTGCTCCGACGTGAACGGCTTGATCAGGTAGCCGAGCGCGCCGCGGCGCAGTGCTTTGCGGATGGACGCTGCGTCAGCTGCGGCGGTCAGCATGATCGTGTCCACGTCGACTTTCCGCAGCAGGTCCAGTCCCAACGCATCGGGAAGGTACACATCCAGCAGCATCAGGTCCGGTGCCTGGCCGTGAGCCGAGCGCAACGCCTGCTCGGCGCTTCCGACAGGCGCCAGCGCGCTGAACCCGGGGACGGAATCAACGTATCCGGCATGCAGGCGCCCCACGTGAAAATCGTCGTCGACAATCAGCACCTGTAGATCAGTCATGGTTCCCTCCTGGTGGTACAGGTTCGACCGTGCCCGGCAGCCTCGCGCAGAATACGGCTCCCGGCCCGAACGTGCGCCCTGGATCTGCCACCCAGACGTCCCCGCCGCGGCGCCGAGCCAGCCGGCGGCTCAACGACAGCCCGAAGCCTTGGCCGTGGATGTCGGGCAGGCCCGACACGTCGTCCGGCGGCGCGGTCTTGATCGATGGGTGGTCTCTCGAAGGGTCTGCCGTCGAGTAGCCCTCGGCGAAGATCTGGTCAATGCCGGCGGCCGCTTCTCCGGCGGCCGGGTGGTCGGCGGCGAGGCCGGACAGCCCGTCTCCTGAATCTGCCACCACCAGGTGCAGCGTTCCACCGTCTTCCGTTAACTCGTCCATGACCTCGACTTCCACCCAGCGGTCCGGGTTGCTCCCGAGCACAGCGGCCCGGACGGCGTTGTCCACCAGATTCCCGATCACCGTGGTGACATCCTGCGGGTCGGTGACCCGGCCGCGCACCAGCGTCTCGGGACCGACCCGGAGCACCACGCCGCGCTCGGCCGCCTCCATGCTCTTCGCTCCGATGAAAGCCTGCAGGTAGGCGTCCCGCAGCAGGTCGGCCTGTTCGGCCGGGTAGTTCAGCGGTCCGGTCTGCATGATGGACGTGAGGTATTCCTGGGCGCGGTCCGGGTGCCCCGTGGCGAGCAGGCCGGAAATGGTGTGCAGCCGGTTGGCGAATTCGTGCCGCTGTGCCCGCAGCGCGGTGCTCAACGCGCCTACGGCGTCCAGCTGGCGGGTCAGCGACTGGACGGCCGTGCGGTCGCGCAGCATGATCACCCAGCCCAGTTCGGGTGCACGCGGAACTACGGCGCCGGTGCCCGTTCCGGGACGGTAGCCGCGCCTGCCCGGGGTGCGGCTGGCCTGGACTTCGCGCGCGGATAGGATCAGCACCCGGGAACCAACCACCAGCTCCACGGTGGGCGATTGCGGATCGGCGGCGTCCAGCAGCCCGGCCAAGGCATCGGGCAGCACAGATGCCCCGGCGCCGGGGATCTCCAGCTCGGCCAGCGGCCGGCCGACGAGGTCCGCGTCGATGGGAAAGCCCAGCAGCCGTTTGGCCTCGCGGTTGAACACGGTGATCCTGCGGTCCGCGGAAACACCGATGACGCCCTCGTCCACGCCGCGAAGCACCGCCTCCTGGTCCTGGGCCAGCGCCGCGATCTCCTCCGGTTCGAGTCCGAGAGTCAGGCGCTTGAGCCTGCGGCCCAGCAGCAGGGAAGCGGCCATCCCCAGCGCCAGAGCCCCGGCAGTCGTAAGCGCGATGGGCAGGATGCTCCGGGCCAGGGACTGCAGCACGTCCTGGCTGGAGAAGCCCACACTGACTTCGCCCACCACGGATGCGGACCCGGGAGCGTACACGGGAACCTTGGCCCGCGCGGAATGCCCCAGCGTGCCCTGTTCCTGTTCGGTGACCTCGCGGCCGGCCAGTGCTTCCGATGGGTCGGTGCTGACCATGCGGCCCAGCTCGGCCGGATTGGGGTGGGCCAGCCGCAGGCCTGTGTCGTCGGTGATCACAACGAACAGGGCTCCGGTCCGGAGCCGGACGTCCTCGGCCAGTGCTTGGAGCGGTCCGTTCTCCAGCGCCCTTGCGGACAGCTGATCGGGCCCGGCATCGACCAGCGCGGCGGTCTCGGCGCGGACGTCGCCGGACGCC
>NZ_JBNHGF010000430.1:0-2153 GCF_059091005.1 Arthrobacter sp. Y3223164 | reverse complement strand
CGGCCTCGGCCTGCCGGACCCGAAGGAACACAACGCCGGCGGGGCAACGATCGTGCCGGGCTTCATCGACGCGCACGCGCACCCGCTGATGTACGGGCAGCTGAAGACCTGGGTGGACTGCGGGCCCGAACGCGCCGGCAGCATCCCGGAGATCGTCGCGCTGCTGAGGGAACGCGCGGCCGAGACCCCCAACGGGCTGCCGGTGCGCGGCTTCGGCTACGAGCACACCAACCTCGCGGAGGGCCGCCACCCCACCCGGCAGGAGCTCGACGAGGTCGCCACCGACCGCGAGGTCTACCTGATGAACGCCTCCGGCCACGGCGGCGTGGTGAACTCCTACACCTTCGAACTGCACGGCGTCACCAAGGACACCCCCAACCCGGCCGGCGGCGAATTCTTCCGCGACGCCTCGGGGGAGCTGACCGGCGAGCTCTCCGACGCCGCCTGCAACATCCTCACCGGGCTGGAGGGCGTGAAGATCGGCCACCACGGCCCGAACTTCCACCTGGCCGACGCCCCCGACGAGCACCTGCGCCAGCTGCAAATCGCCCAGGAGAACTTCCTGGCCGGCGGCGTCACCACCATCGGCGACGCCCAGGTGTCCCGCCGCGAGTTCGACATGTACCTGCGCATGGCCGAGGAAAACCAGCTCAAGGTCCGCGTCAGCATGTACCTGCTCTCGCACCTGCTGGACGAGGCCGCCGAAATGGGCCTGCACGGCCAGTTCGGCAACGCGCGGCTCAGCTTCGCCGGCTTCAAGTTCTACGCCGACGGCACCCTGGGCGGCTGGACCGCGTACTTCCCGGACGGCTACGTGGGCGACCCCTGCCGCACCGGCCAGCTCTACCACGACCCGGCCGACTACGCCGCGCTGATTTCCAAGGCGCACCGGCTGGGCCTGCAGACCGCCACGCACGCGCAGTCCCCGACGGCGCTGGAGATGGTCATCTCCGCCATCGAGGCCGCGCAGGCGGAACGCCCCGACACCGATGCCCGGCACCGGATCGAACACTGCGGGCTGCCCACGCTGGAGCAGATCGACCGGATGGCCGCCGCTGGCATCCATCCGGTCAACCAGCCGCAGCACTACTACAACTGGGGCGAGGGCGTGAAGGAAGCCGTCGGCACTCCGGGCGAGCGGTTCAACCCGCTGGGCGAATTCGCGGCAGCCGGCGTGCCGGTGACCATCAGCTCCGACGCCCCCGTGGCCGAGCCCCGGCCGCTGGAAGCCATCCAGGCCGCCACCAACCGGATCACCCGCTCCGGCGTACGGCTCGGTTCGGACTCGCTGCTCATCACGGCGCGCCAGGCGCTGGCGGCGCACACGATCAACGCCGCCTATACACTGGGCCGCGAGGACGACCTGGGGTCGCTGACCGCGGGCAAGCGGGCCGACTTCGTGGTCCTAGCCGCCGACCCGCTGGCCGTCGACGCCGCCGAGATCTCCCAGATCCCGGTCCTAGAAACCTGGGTGGACGGCATCCAGCGCTTCACCGCCGACCGCCCTGCCCGACTCAACGCGGAGGTCCAGCATGTCTGAGCACACCCCGGCCGCAACACCCACCGTCGCGCTGCCCGAGGGCGTCGTCGCCGATAACACCGGCCTGGCCGTCATGACGGTCCTGCGGAACTACGGCATCGACACCATCTTCGGCATCCCCGGCACGCACAACCTGGAGTTCTACCGCCACCTGGCCCCGCTGGGCATCCGCCCGGTGACCACCCGGCACGAACAGGGTGCCGGCTACGCCGCCGACGGCTGGGCACAGCAGACCGGCCTTCCCGGCGTCGTCATCACGACGTCGGGGCCCGGCCTGCTCAACGCCCTCTCGGCCGCGGGCACCGCCTATTGCGAGTCCCGGCCGCTGATCATCCTGTCCCCGGGCGTGCCCGAGGGCGAGGAGTTCGCCGACATCGGTTCGCTGCACGAGACGAAGGACGCCACGGCCGCCGTCGGCGCCATCGTCGAGTGGTCGCGGCGCGTCACCTCGGCCACCGAGGCGGTGCAGGGCATCCATGACGCCTTCGAACTCTTCCGCTCCTCCCGGCCCCGACCGGTGCACATCGAGATCCCGCTCAATGTGCTTGAGGGTCCCTCGGACGCGCCGGAGGACCTGCTCCGCGCCGCCGAGGCCCCGGCGCCGCGGGCAGCC
>NZ_JBNHGF010000429.1:0-2166 GCF_059091005.1 Arthrobacter sp. Y3223164 | reverse complement strand
GCGCGGACGGCCGCCAGCCGCTGCAGCGGCCACGAGGTTGGCGACCAGCGGCGGAACCAGGGTGGTCTTGCCCGTGCCCGGCGGGGCCTGTACGACGGCGGTGCCCGTCCGGGTGCCTACGGTTGCGGGTTCCTCGCCCACAGGGCTGCCCGTCAGGGCTGCGGCCAGGTCGTCCAGTGACTCGGCGAAGACCAGGCCTTCGCCCATCGCGGCCAGGTCGAAAAGGACGTGGCGGTGCGCGGGTTCCTGCGGGATTGGCTGGCTCACCCTTCCATTGTGCCGGTGCCTGTCGCGCCCTCCGGCATCGCCGCCACTCCCGTCGGCAGGCGGCCGTCCCGCCGTCCTTGTTCGCGCTTCCACACCCCGGCGTATCTCCCTTGGCAGCGCCCACGAACTGTGCCACGTTGGAGGTGGAATGGCGAACAATCCTTTCTGGAGGGACGTGGTTCAGATGCCGAAGACGACGAAGAGCGGCAAGCCGAAGCAGACCGAATTGCCCAGCACGCTGCAACGGTCGGGCAAGAAGGCCCAGGAGACGTTCGCGGAAGCCCATGATTCCGCCGCCGAGACGTACGGCGACGAGGAGCGTGCCCACCGCGTGGCCTACAGCGCGCTCAAGCACACGCACGAGAAGGTGGGCGACCACTGGGAACCGAAGGAAAAGAAGGGCCCCTCCGACCCGCAGGCCGAGGGCGGCGCCGGCACCTCTCGGGAAACCAAGGGCGGGGTGGACGCAAACGCCTCCAAGCAGCACCTCTACGATCTGGCCAAGAAGCTCGACGTCCCCGGCAGGTCGAGGATGGACAAGTCAGAGCTCGTCGAGGCGCTGCGCAAGGCCAACGACCGGGAGACCAGGAAGGCCCGGTAGCCGTTGACTGCCTCAGCTCCTGCCGCTAGCGTCTTGGCTGCGTCTTCCAGTATCCATCCGTGATCGAGGAGCACTCCATGGCACACGTCAGCGTTATCGGTACCGGAAACATGGGCCAGGCCATTTCCGGGGTCGTCACCAAGGGCGGCAACACCGTCGAGATGCTCGGCCACTCCGACGAGGACAAGCCGGTCACCGGTGACATCGTCGTGTTGGCCGTGCCCTATCCCGCCCTGGCCGACATCCTCGGCAAGCGCTCCGGGCAGCTGTCCGGCAAGGTGGTCGTCGACATCACCAACCCGGTGAACTTCGAGACCTTCGACTCCCTGACCGTGGCGGCGGACAGCTCCGCGGCCGCGGAACTAGCCGCGGCGCTGCCGGACTCGGCGGTGCTCAAGGCTTTCAACACCACCTTGGCCGCCACGCTGGCTGCCGGGACTGTCGGCGGGCTGACCACCACGGTGCTGGTGGCCGGCGACGACGCAGAGGCCAAGACCATGCTGGCCGAGGTGGTCGCCGCCGCCGGACTCCGTATTATCGACGCCGGTGCCTTGTCCCGGGCTCGGGAACTGGAAGCCATGGGCTTCCTGCAGATCACCCTGGCCGCCAGCGAGAAGATCGCCTGGAGCGGCGGCTTCGGCGTCGTGCCCTGACCTCAGCTGGTGCCGCCGCCATCGCGGCGCGTGGCCCGCGGACAGCTGCCGCCCGGACGGGGTTTGGATCGTCACTGTCCCGCCAGCCGAGCCCGATGACAACCGCGGACGGCCGCTCCTATTAGGCTGGGGCACATGGACCTGGAGAGCGCGGCACGAGAGCTGTACGCGCTGCTTCCCGGCGAATTCACCGCTGCCCGCAACGCTCGGGCCAAGGAGGCAGCCCAGGACGGCCACAAGGAGCTCGCCCGGCAAATCAAAGCGCTGGCAAAGCCGTCGGCCGCGGCCTGGCTGGTCAATCTCCTGAGCCGGCAGCGGAGCGCTGACATCGCGGGAATCGTGGAACTCGGCCACGCCATGAGCGAAGCCCAGGAACAGCTCGATCCGCAACTACTGCGCCGACTGGGTGACCAGCGCCGGGAACTGTTGGCCGCCGTGGCGGCGGAGGGCCGGAAGCTGGCCGATGAGCTCGGGCAAAAGGTGAGTGCCGCGGCGGTCGCCGAGGCGGAGCAGACGCTGCATGCGGCGATGGCGGATGCCGGTGCGGCGGCGGCCGTAACCAGCGGCCTGCTGACCGAGTCGCTGTCGTCGAACGGGATCGACCCGGTGGACCTGGACGGCCGGGTGGCCCTGCCCGGGGCAGGC
>NZ_JBNHGF010000428.1:0-2169 GCF_059091005.1 Arthrobacter sp. Y3223164 | reverse complement strand
CCTGCCGCCGGTCCGCCAGCCGTTCCTCGATCACCTGGGCGACGCCGTCCTCGGCGAACGCCGGGGCGCGGAACGGGGTTGCTTCCAGCGCGGTGCGGTGGCCGGAGGCCATCGCGTAGCCGGCCCCGGCCCACCGCAGCATTTCGATGTCGTTCGGCATGTCGCCGAAGGCCACCACGTCCTGGGGGCCGATGCCCAACGAACCGGCGTACTCGGCCAGGGTCACCGCTTTGTTGAGCCCCGGCCGTGCCATCTCCAGCAGCGGGTTGCCGGGGGCAGAATGCGTCACGGCGGCCAGATGCCCCACCGCCGGGCCCACCTCGGCCAGGAAGGCGTCGGGGTCGATGTCCGTCCCCCGGGCCAGCAGTTTCACGACCGAGTCGGAGCGGCGCAGGCTTTCCGGCAACAGTTTGGGCACGGTGCCGTCCAGAAGCTCCACCGAGCCGGGCTGCAGAAAGTTCGGTTCCAGCAGGAATCCCTCGGTCGTTTCCGCCGCGAACGTCACCGCCGGGTGCAGGCCGAGGATGATCCGGCGCACCTCGAGAATGTTCGCGTGGGGCAGCGTCTGCGCCGAGAGCACCCGCTCGGCCACCAGATCGTAGACCACGGCGCCGTTGGAGCAGATCACCCGGCCGCGGTGTCCGATCTGTTCGGCCAGCGGAGTCAGCCAGCGCGGCGGCCGGCCGGTCACGAAGACAATTTCCACACCCGCGGCCGCCGCGCTGCGAAACGCCCGGACGGTGCGGGGGCTGATTTTGCCGTCCCGGCCGATGATGGTTCCGTCGAGGTCGCTGGCGATAAGGCGCATTGCACCAGTCTAGGGATGCCTCCGGCGGCGCAGGCGGCTAGCCCAGCTCGTCGCGGCGCGGCGGATTCGCCCCTGCCCGGGACACCGTGATGGCCGCGGCACGGGCAGCGTGCGCCATCACGTCTTCGAGCGTGGCGGAGCCCATGTCGCGCAGCTTGCCGCGCCGGGCCGAACCGGAGAATCCCGCGTTCAGCAGCGCATCGAGCAGCCCGGACATGTACGCGTCGCCGGCGCCTACGCTGTCAACGACGGCCGACGCCGGTGCCGTGACCTCTGCCGTCCCGGCACCGACCACTCCCCAGCTGCCCTTCGCCCCGCGCGTGACCACTACCGCGGCCGGCCCCCGCTTCAACCACGCACGGGCCGTCTCCTCGACGGTACGGTCCGGGTACAGCCACTGAAGGTCTTCGTCGGAGGCCTTGACCACATCGGCCAGGACCACGAACTTTTCGGCCTGCCGCCGGGCGAAGTCCCGGTCCGTAATCAGCGTGGGCCGGCAGTTCGGGTCGTAGCTGACCAGGGCCCGCGGATGGGCCCGCTGGACGGTCCTGTACACCGTGTGCGCGCCCGGCTCCAGCATGGCGGCGACGGAGCCGGTGTGCAGCCAGACCGTCTCGTCGAGCAGCCGGGGCCGGATCTTTTCGAGGTCCGGCAGTTCCCAGAGCAGGTCGAAAGAGTAATGGGCGGCACCGGCGGGATCCAGGGTAGCGGTGGCAGCGCTGGTCGGCGACGCATCCGGATCCAGCGGCACCAACACGGAGTTGCGGCGCAGATGGCCGTGGACCAGGTCCCCGAACCGGTCCTTGCCGTACCGGCCGACGAACTGGACCGGGTGGCCCAGCCGGGCCAGGCCCACCGCCACGTTCATTGGGCTGCCGCCGACGTGCACCCGCGGGGGCATCGTGTCGGAGCGGACGACGTCCACCAGGGCTTCGCCTATGACCGTGAGCACAGTGCCAACGTAGCAGAGCGCCGCCGGTTGCGGCACCGGCATCAGCCCAGGCCGGCCAGCACCCCGCGGATGCGCGCAAACGCAACAGAGGCAGGATCTATCAGCGCATAGTGGTCCCCGGGAACGAGCACCAGTTCGGCCGTCCCGCCGGCGGCCCGGGCGGCGTCGACGTAGCGCTCGGACAGTTCCCTCGGCACGTCGGCGTCCTGCTCGGCGTGGAAGGCGTAGACGGGGACCGGCAGCGGAACGTTCCGCATGGGATCGGCGAGCCGGTAGGGATGCGCGGCACCTGGATCAGCGTCCTCCGGCCGCCCGAGCAGGTTTTCGACGGCGCCGTCGCTCAGGCCCAGCTCGTGGGCGCGCGCCACATCCAGCACCCCGGACTGGCTGAGCACCGCAGCGAGCTCCA
>NZ_JBNHGF010000427.1:0-2173 GCF_059091005.1 Arthrobacter sp. Y3223164 | reverse complement strand
ACGCCCGCAGCGTGCTGGCCGCCGTGGACACGGCCACCGGCGTGCAGCGGATCCTGCTGGAGAGCCCGGACACCGACTATGCGCCGGGCCCGGTCAGCCCCGACAACCGCACCGTTGTGGTGGTCTGCGAGACCGTCTCCGGGCCGCAGACCATTCCTTCCGTGACCCTTGGCCTGCTCCCGCTGGCCGGCGGCGAGTTGCGGCCGCTGGCAGCCGACTGGGACCGCTGGCCCAGCCCCGCAGCCTGGCTGCCCGACGGTTCGGGCCTGCTGGTCACCGCAGACGACGGCGGCCGCACCCCGGTGTTCTGCATCGACGTCGTCACCGGTGCCGTGCGCCAGATGACGCTCGACGATGCGGCCTACACCGACGTCGTGGTCAGCCCGGACGGGCAGTTCGCCTACGCGCTGCGCAGCTCCTACCTGTTTCCGCCCGAGCCGGTGCGCATCGACCTGTCCTCCGGCGAGGCCACGGTCCTGCCCTCGCCCGCACCCCGCCCGGAGGTGGGCGGGAGGCTGGAAGAGATCACGACGACGGTGGCCGCCCGGGGCGCGAACATTCCGGTGCGCGCCTGGCTGGCCCTGCCCGCTGAAGCGTCAGCGCAAAAGCCGGCGCCGCTGGTGCTGTGGGTGCACGGCGGCCCGCTCGGCTCCTGGAACGCATGGAGCTGGCGCTGGTGCCCCTGGCTGCTGGTGGCGCAGGGGTACGCGGTCCTGCTGCCGGACCCGGCCCTGTCCACCGGCTACGGCGACGACTTCATCCGGCGGGGCTGGGGGCAGTGGGGGCAGGCGCCCTATGAGGACCTGATGGCCATCACCGACGCCGCCGTGCAGCGTGATGACATCGACGGGACGCGGACGGCCGCGATGGGCGGTTCCTTCGGCGGTTACATGGCCAACTGGATCGCCGGGCATACCGACAGGTTCCGGGCCATCGTCACCCACGCCAGCCTCTGGGCGCTGGACCAGTTCGGGCCGACGACGGACGTCTCCCCGTACTGGGAGCGGGAGATGACGCCGGAGATGGCCCTGGAGAACTCCCCGCACCTGCACGTGCAGAACATCAACACCCCCATGCTGGTGGTGCACGGGGACAAGGACTACCGGGTGCCAATCGGGGAAGGGCTGCGGCTCTGGTACGAACTGTTGTCGCGCTCGCAGCTGGCCGCCGGAGCGGACGGGAAGACCCCGCACCGGTTCCTGTACTTCCCGGACGAGAACCACTGGGTGCTCTCACCGCAACATGCCCGGATCTGGTATTCGGTGGTGTGCAACTTCCTCGCCCGCCACGTGCTGGAGCAGGAGACGGAGTTGCCGGCCGAACTGGGGCTTTAGACTGGCTGGGTGACCGACGCCTTCAGTATCCGCCCCGCCCGCACCTCCGACGTCGTCCAGATCCGCCGGCTGGTCAAGCCGCTGGCCGACAAGCGGGTGCTGCTGGAGAAGGAGGCCGTGGCGTACTTCGAAGGCATCCAGGAGTTCCGGGTCGCGGAGACCCCGGCGGGCGAGATCGTGGGCTGCGGGGCCGTGCACGTCATGTGGGAGGACATCGCCGAGGTCCGCACGCTGGCCACCGCGGCGCACTGGCGGGGCAGGGGAGTGGGCCGGGCCCTGCTCGACGAGCTGATCGCCGCCGCCAAGGACCTGGGCGTCAGCCGCGTGTTCTGCCTGACCTTCGAGGTGGACTTTTTCACCCGGCACGGTTTCGAGGTGATGGCCGACCAGTCGGTGGTGGACCCCGAGGTGTATTCCGAGCTGCTGCGTTCCACGGACGAAGGCGTGGCGGAGTTCCTCGACCTGGCCCGGGTCAAACCCAATACCTTGGGCAACACGCGGATGATCCGCAGGCTTTGATCGCCCGTCCGTCGACACGTTCCGCCCGGGCCCCTAGGGTGGAGGCGTTGGGGAGGGAACAGCCGGCCCCTCGCGCCGGCGCGACGGTAAGGATGACCATGGGTGTGGAAGATGTCCCCGGCGGCGGCAAGGCAGAGCAGCAGGACGGCTCAGCCAAACTGCAGGGAGACAAGCTGGACGGCCTCAGGGACAAGGCCGGTGATGCCGACGACGACCAGCAGGAGCAGAGCGGCGGCAGCGGCGGACCGGGCGGCCAGGCCGACTGAAGTGTCGGGGGCCGGCAGGATCCTTCCGGCGGCGGGGACAACTAGCGGCCCCGC
>NZ_JBNHGF010000426.1:0-2204 GCF_059091005.1 Arthrobacter sp. Y3223164 | reverse complement strand
GCCCGGGCCCACGCGCCGAGGCGCTGTCCCGTCCATACGCGGGGCTGGTCGCGGGGCGCCGGCGAAGGTCCTGCCGCTGGTTAACGCGAGTGGCGCCGCTCCCCTGGTGCGGGGAACGGCGCCGTCGACGACTGCGGGATTACCGCTTGTAGTTCGGTGCCTCCACGGTCATCATGATGTCGTGCGGGTGGGACTCCTTCAGCCCCGCCGCTGTGATCCGCACGAACTTGCCCTTGGCCTTCAGCTCGGCGATGTTGCGGGCACCGGTGTAGAACATGGTCTGGCGCAGGCCGCCGACCAGCTGGTGCGCGACGGCCGAGAGCGGGCCGCGGTAGGGCACCTGGCCTTCGATGCCCTCGGGGATCAGCTTCTCGTCGTCGGGCACGTCGGCCTGGAAGTAGCGGTCCTTGGAGTAGGAGGTGTTCTTCCCGCGCGTCTGCATGGCCCCCAGCGAGCCCATGCCGCGGTAGGCCTTGAACTGCTTGCCGTTGACGAACACCAGGTCCCCCGGGGATTCCGCGGCGCCGGCCAGCAGCGAGCCGAGCATCACCGTGTCCGCGCCGGCGACCAGGGCCTTGCCGATGTCGCCGGAGTGCTGCAGGCCGCCGTCGGCAATCACCGGGATGCCCGCCGGGATGGCCGCCTTGGCCGACTCGTAGATCGCCGTGATCTGCGGTACGCCAACGCCGGCGACCACCCGGGTGGTGCAGATGGAGCCCGGGCCCACGCCCACCTTGATGGCGTCGGCGCCGGCGTCGACCAGTGCCTGCGCGCCCTCACGGGTGGCGGCCTGGCCGCCGATCACGTCCACGTGGGCCGCGGCCGGGTCCTTCTTCAGCCGGGCGATCATGTCCAGCACGCCCTGGCTGTGGCCGTTGGCGGTGTCCACCACGAGGACGTCCACGCCGGCCTCGATCATGGTCATCGAGCGCTCGTAGCCGTCGCCGAAGAAGCCCACAGCCGCGCCGACGCGCAGCCGGCCGTCGTCGTCCTTGGTGGCCAGCGGGTACTGCTCCGCCTTGTCGAAGTCCTTGACGGTGATCAGGCCCTGCAGCATGCCGGCGTCGTCCACCAGCGGGAGTTTCTCAATCCGGTTCTTGCCCAGCAGTTCGATGACTTCCGGGCGGCTGATGCCCACCTTGCCCGTGATCAGCGGCATGGAGGTCATCACCTCGTGCACCTTGGTGGTGGGATAGTCGGCGCGGGGCACGAAACGGGTGTCGCGGTTGGTGCAGATGCCCACCAGCTTGCCCTCGGAGTCCACCACGGGCAGTCCGGACACGCGGTAGTTGTAGCAAAGTTCGTCCAGTTCGGCCAGCGTGGCGTCCGGGGCGATGGTCACCGGGTTGGTGATCATGCCGGACTCGCTGCGCTTGACCCGGTCCACGTGCTCGGCCTGGTCCTGGATGGACAGGTTGCGGTGGATGACGCCCAGGCCGCCCTGGCGCGCCATGGCGATGGCCATCCGCGATTCCGTCACGGTATCCATGGCGGCGGAGAGGAGCGGGGTCTGGACCGTGATCCGGCGGGTCAGGCGGGAGCTGGTATCGGCCTCGGACGGAATCACATCCGTCGGGCCGGGCAGCAGGAGCACGTCGTCGTAGGTCAGACCCTCGAAAGCGAACGGATTGAATTCTTCGGACACTGCAGGGCCTTTCGAGCGATACCGGTGGCGGCCGCCGGTCACCGACAGCGGGGATCGGGTTCCGGGGTTGGTTACATCCTAAAACGATTCCGCCCTGCCCACTATTTCCCGCGGCAACCGATGTGGCGGAGCTAACGTGCGCGCCCGGCGCCGGGGCTTCCACCACCCCGGACCCCACGACGACGGAGGGGACCCTGCACTGGCAGGATCCCCTCCGGACGGGCGAAGCCCGACCAACAGCCGGCGGCGTGCGCTAGTGCTGGTGGTTGTGCCCGTCCTCTTCGGCCGGCTTCTCGACGACCAGGGTTTCGGTGGTCAGCACCAGTGCCGCGATCGAGGCCGCGTTGCGCAGCGCCGAGCGGGTCACCTTCACCGGGTCGATGATGCCCGCGGCGACGAGGTCCTCGTATTCGCCGGTGGCGGCGTTGAAGCCGTTATTGAGCTCCATGTCGCCCACCTTGGAGACGACGACCATGCCCTCGTGGCCGGCGTTTTCGGCGATCCAGCGCAGCGGCTGGGCCAGCGCGCGGCGGACCAGGCCGACGGCGGTGGCTGCGTC
>NZ_JBNHGF010000425.1:0-2206 GCF_059091005.1 Arthrobacter sp. Y3223164 | reverse complement strand
ACCCGGTCGGGAGGGGCGCGCGGGCGATCGTGGGCGCCCGCCGGCTGCTGCCCGACCGGGTCTTCGACGCCGTGCTCGCCAGAATCTACCAGCGCTGAGCCTGCGCCTCGCAGCCTTGGGTGGGGGATGCGGACCGTTACTGCTCTGCGGGGAGCATGCTGCCCGTCTCCACGAAGCGCTGGTGCCACGACAAGGCCTCCCCGAGCAGGTGCGGGGTGTGCTTGCCGAAGCTGTCCCGGCAGGCGCGGTCGAAGTAGTCCTGCAGCATCGGGCGGTAGTCCGGGTGCGCGCAGGTCTCGATGATCTTGCGCGCCCGCTGCTTCGGCGCGAGGCCGCGCAGGTCGGCCAGCCCTTGCTCGGTGATCACGATCATCGTGTCGTGCTCGGTGTGGTCGACGTGGCTGGCCATCGGCACGATGCTGGAGACCTTCCCGCCCTTGGCCATGCTGGGGGACATGAAGACGGACAGGTAGCTGTTCCGGGCGAAGTCGCCGGAGCCGCCGATGCCGTTCATAACCTTGGTGCCGGCCACGTGCGTGGAGTTGATGTTGCCGTAGATGTCCGCCTCGATCATCCCGTTGAGCGAGATGCAGCCCAGTCGGCGGACCAGCTCGGGGTGGTTGGAAATCTCCTGGGTGCGCAGGATGATGCGCTCGCGGTAGTAGTCGACGTTGGCGTTGAACTCCTCCAGGCCCGTGCGGCTGAGCGAGAAGGACGTGGCGGAGGCCATGCGCAGCACACCCTCCTTGAGCAGCTGCAGCATGCCGTCCTGGATGACCTCAGTGTAGGCGGTCAGGCCGCGGTAGCCGCCGGCCGCCAGGCCCTCCAGCACGGCGTTGGGGATATTGCCGACGCCGGACTGCAGCGGGAGCAGCTGCTCGGTCAGGCGCCCGCGCCGGACCTCGTGGTCCAGGAAGTCCAGCAGGTGGCCCGCGATCTGCTGCGACGCGTCGTCGGGCGGGTTGAAGGGGGAGTTCCGGTCGGGCGCGTCGGTGTGCACGACGGCCACGATCTTGTCCGGATCCACCTGCAGGTAGGGTTCACCGATCCGGTCATCGGGATGCTCGAGCGGGATCGGCCTGCGCTCCGGCGGCAGGGCGGTGCCGTAGTAGACGTCGTGCATGCCCTCGAGACCCACCGGCTGGGCGTTGTTGATCTCCACGATGACCTGGCTGGCCTGCCGGAGCCAGGTCATGTTGTTGCCCACCGAGGTGGACGGGATGAGCCGTCCGTCCTCGAGGATGCCCACCGCCTCGACCACGGCCAGGTCGACGTCGCCGAAAAACCCGAACCAGGTGTGCTGGGCGACGTGGCTGAGGTGCATGTCGATGTAGTCCAGCTCGCCGGCATTGATCCGTTCGCGCAGCGCCGGGTCCGACTGGTAGGGCAGGCGCAGCTGCATCCCGTCGACCCTGGCGAGGGCGCCGTCCAGCTCGGGGGCCGTCGAAGCGCCGGTGAGCACGCGGATTTTGAACTGCTCCCCGGCCGCGTGCGCGGTTTCCATCCGTGCCGCGAGCGCCTGCGGCACCGCCTTCGGGTAACCGGCGCCGGTGAAGCCGCTCATGGCCACGGTCATTCCGGGTTTAATCAGTTCAGCCGCCTGCTCCGCGCTCATCACGCGCTCGAGCAGGCGGGCGTTGCGAATGCGGTCTTGCATCGTGCCCCTTCGTCTGGATCTCCCCCTCCACTGTAGGTGCCGGGCACCGGTGCCGGGGCTCGGGGCCGAGAGAACGGCACCCTTGGCGGCGGGCGAAGGCGCCGCGCGCCGCGGGATTTCCGGGCGGGGCTAGTGCTGCCGCAGCTGTTCCCGGGCGGTCTGCCGAACGCAGGCAGTCAGTTCGTCCAGGACCGGCGAGCTGATTTTCCAGCGCTGCCAGTACAACGGCACGTCCACCGGCAGGTCGGGTGCCAGTTCGTGCAGCGTCCCGTCGTGGACGTCCGCCAGGCACTGTTGCTCCGGCAGCAGGGCCCAGCCAAGGCCCAGCCGGACCGCAGCGGCAAACTCCGCCGACGCGGGCAGATAATGCCGCGGCGCCCCCAGCGTAACGCCGGTCAGTTCCCGGTAGAAGCGCTCCTGCAGGTCGTCCTTGCGGTCAAAATCCAGCACCGGTGCGGCCGCAAGCCACGCCAGGTCGGCGTGCGCGGTCCCGGCGGGCCGCCAGTGCTCCAGGTAGGCCGGGCTGGCCACCGCCCGGTAGCGCAGCGC
>NZ_JBNHGF010000424.1:0-2249 GCF_059091005.1 Arthrobacter sp. Y3223164 | reverse complement strand
GGCGGCGGCCCGGGCCGGACCGAAACGGCGACCGTGGACCTGCCCGCCGTCGGGCTGGACTCGGTGCGCACCAGCTACTACATCGGCCTGGACGTGGCCGACCGGCCCGGTGTGCTGGCCCAGATTGCCGGCGTTTTCGCCGAGCACGGGGTCTCCATCGAGACCATGCGCCAGACCATCCACACCGAGGGCCCGCTGGATCCCGCCCACGACGGCGGCGAGGTGACCGCCGAACTGCGCTTCGTCACCCACCGGGCCTCCGAGGCGTCGCTGGCCGCAACCGTCGAGGCCGTGCGCGGGCTCGACATCGTCAACGCTGTTACCTCTGTCCTGCGAGTAGAAGGAATCTAAGTGGCCCACCAATGGCGCGGCGTCATCCGTGAATACGCGGACCGGCTGCCGGTATCGGAGCAGACCGAGATCATCACCCTCGGCGAAGGCGGCACCCCGCTGGTGCAGGCCAAGGCCCTCTCCGAACTGACCGGATCCGAGGTCTACCTCAAGGTGGAGGGGATGAACCCCACCGGCTCCTTCAAGGACCGAGGCATGACCATGGCCATCACCGCGGCCGTGGAGGCCGGCGCCAAGGCGGTGGTCTGCGCGTCCACCGGCAACACCTCCGCGTCCGCCGCCGCCTATGCCACCCAGGCCGGGCTGAAGTGCGCGGTGCTCGTGCCGGCCGGCAAGATCGCCATGGGCAAGATGAGCCAGGCGATCGCGCACGGCGCCGAGATCATCCAGATCAACGGCAACTTCGACAACTGCCTGGAAGTGGCCCGCAAGCTCTCCGAGGCCTATCCGGTGTTCCTGGTCAACTCGGTGAACCCGGCGCGCATCCAGGGCCAGAAGACGGCGGCCTTCGAGACCGTCGACTATCTGGGCGACGCCCCGGACATCCACGTGATGCCGGTGGGCAACGCGGGAAACATCACCGCGTACTGGAAGGGGTACCAGGAGTACGCCGCGCCGTACGAATCGGCCATTGCCGGCATGCTCCCGCCGGTCGCCACCAAGACCCCCGTGCTGTGGGGCTTCCAGGCCGCCGGCGCGGCGCCGCTGGTGCTGGGACACCCGGTAACCGAACCGGAAACCATCGCCACCGCCATCCGGATCGGCAATCCGGCCTCCTGGGACACAGCCATCGCCGCACGCGACGAGTCCGGAGGCCTGATCGACTCGGTGACCGACGACGAGATCCTGGCCGCGCACCGCTGGCTCTCCTCCCGCGAGGGCGTCTTCGTGGAGCCCGGCTCCGCGGCAGGCGTTGCCGGCGTGCTCAAGAAGCACGCGGCCGGCGAGGTGCCCGCGGGCAAGACCATCGTCATCACGGTCACCGGCCACGGGCTGAAGGACCCGCAGTGGGCCCTGCAGACCGAGGACGGCAGCGAGGCGGCGCCGGTCAAGGTGGACTTCGACGTGGTCAGCGTGGCCAGCGCCCTGGGTCTTGAGTAGCAGCACCTTGCCGGGGGAGGGCACCGCCGTGGCCGGCCGCATCGCGCCCGGCCAGCGCGTCACCGTGCGGGTTCCGGCCACCAGCGCCAATCTGGGCCCGGGCTTCGACAGCCTGGGCCTGGCCCTGGCCTACTACGACACGGTCACGGTGGAATCGACCGACGACGGCGTCTTCCACGCCTCCGTGAGCGGCGAGGGCGCGGCGGGGCTGCCCGCCGATGAAAGCCACCTGATCATCCGCACCCTGCGCGGCACGCTGCGTGAGGCCGGGTACGACGCCGGCGGGCTGCGCCTGCGGGCCCGGAACCTCATTCCGCACGGCCGCGGCATGGGATCCTCGGCCGCCGCCGTAGTCTCCGCCGTGCTGTTGGCCAACGCGCTGCTGCCGGAGCGGGAACGGCTGGGGGCGGGAGACATCCTGCAGGTTTGCTCGGCGCTGGAGGGCCACCCCGACAACGTGGCTCCGGCCCTGGGCGGACAGCTGGCCATCTCCTGGGAAGAGGCCGGCGTGTTCGCCAGCACCTGCGTGCCGATCTGCCCGGACATCGTGCCCGTGCTGGCCATCCCGGCCTACGAGCTTTCCACGGAAACCGCGCGCAACCTCCTGCCCGCGTCCGTGCCGCACCACGTGGCCGCCGCCAATTCCGGCCGCGCCGCCCTGCTGGTCCACGCGCTGACCCGCGATCCGTCCCTGCTGCGGGCCGGAACCGAAGACTGGCTGCACCAGCGGCACCGGGCACCGGCCATGGAACCCAGCGCCGCGCTGATCGCGGCGCTGCGCAGCCAGGGCCACGCCG
>NZ_JBNHGF010000423.1:0-2275 GCF_059091005.1 Arthrobacter sp. Y3223164 | reverse complement strand
GCACTCGGGAGGGTGTGGGAGAGTAGGTCGCCGCCGGACATTCTTTGAACACGGGAAGGCCCCGCCAACGATGGCGGGGCCTTCCCGCGTTTAACCACCAACCACCCCACGCCCCGACTAGGCTGGGGCTATGAATTCGTCCCTGTTCTCCCACGCGCAGCAAGAGCCTGAACCCTCCAAGAGCGGTGATCCAATCCACTGCCGCGTCACCGTGCCGCGGGAAAGCCAGGAGGCTTTCAGCGGCTTCACCGATCTCATCCATCTCTGGTGGCCGGTGGACCGCCAAAGTGTGGCGGGCGAGGGCAGCCACGTGGAGTTCGAGGACCATGTCCTGACAGAAACGACGCTGGATGATGAGGTTCATGTCTGGGGCGAGATCCTGGAATGGACACCCGGCAGCCACTTGCGCTGCACCTGGCACCCGGGCACGAGCCCCGCGACGTCGGGGGAAGTCGAGGTCGACTTCGTGGACGTCGGCGATGGCCGCACTGAACTGCGCCTGACCCACTCCGGCTGGGAGAACATGCCCGAGGGCGGGCGCGAGCGGGCCGCCTACGCCCAGGGATGGCCGCAGGTGCTTGGCCGCTACGTCCGGTTCATGGGAGGGACTGCGTGACCAGCAACAGCAACGGAACGACCACCGGAGGCCCCGAAAGCGTGACTGGTTCTTTTCTGGAGGAACTTCAGCGTGCCCTGCCGGCGAAATCGGTCAGCACCGACCCCACGGACTTGGCTGCCTGCGCCACCGACCAAGGCCCGGTCCTCGACCACCAGCTGCCCATCGCCGTTGTCCGCGCGCAGAGTGTGGAGGACGTGCAGGCCGTGATGCGGAGCGCCCACGCTGCGGGAGTGCCCGTGGTGTGCCGCGGGGCGGGCACCGGGGTCTCCGGCGGCGCGCACGCGTCCAGGGGCTGCCTGGTGCTGAGCCTCGCGGCCATGGACCGGATTCTGGAGATCCATCCGGAAGACGAGATCGCGCGCGTGGAGCCGGGCGTGATCAACGCCGACCTGAATGCCGCCGTCGCCGAGTACGGGCTGATGTACGCGCCGGACCCGGCCAGCTACCGCAGCTCGACGATCGGCGGGAACATTGCGACGAACGCCGGCGGGTTGCGCTGCGCCAAGTACGGGGTGACCCGCGAATCCGTGCTGGGGCTTGACGTGGTGCTCGCCGACGGGACGCTGATCCGCACCGGCCACAGGACGTTCAAGGGCGTGGCCGGTTACGACCTGACCGGACTGTTCGTAGGCTCCGAGGGGACCCTGGGCGTGGTGGTCGGCGCGACGCTGCGGCTGCGCTACCTGCCGGCCGCCCTGGAAACGGTGGCGGCGTTCTTCCCCGACGTGGCAACGGCCGCCGCCGGGGTGCTGGCGGTAGGACGGGCGCGCGTGCAGCCGGCGATCATGGAACTGCTGGACGCAAACACCATGGCGCAGCTGGACCGGGAACAGGGGTCCAACCTGCGCAGCCGCGGCGCCGCGCTGCTGCTGATCCAGACCGACGGCCATGCGGCAGAGGTGGAAGCCGGCATCATCCGCGAGGTCCTCACCGGGCTCGGCGCCGAGATCAAGGCGGCGGACACCGCCGAAGCAATCCGGCTGATGGATCTGCGCCGGCACAGCCGCGGCGCCGAGGTGGACGATGACTACCGGGTGGGGGAGGACGTCGCGGTTCCCCGGTCCCAGCTGGTGCACTACATCAACGAACTGCAGAAAATCGCCGAGCGCCACGGCGTCGGACTGAAAGTGGTCGCGCACGCGGGCGACGGCAACCTGCATCCGACGTTCTGGGTCGGGCCCGGGGACGTGGCCAAGGTGGCGGCGCTCAACGAGGCGCTGGACGAGTCCATCGACGTCGGGCTGGCGCTGGGCGGCACGATCACCGGCGAACACGGCATCGGCCAGTTCAAGGTGCGGTGGCTGGGGCGCGAACAGAGCCACGAGGTGCTGGAACTGCAGCGCCGGCTGAAGGATGTGTTCGACCCTCGGGGGTTGCTGAATCCCGGCAAAGCGTTGCCGGCGCGGATCTCCGAGGCCACGTCGGCGTGAGCCGCGGCGGGGGAACGCATGCCGGCCGTCCACGCGCCCGCCAGTAGGCTGGTGGCATGAGGAAAGAGACGCTGTGGGAAGAGATGAAGCGCCGGAACCCGGGCCATTCGGCGTGGTACATCCAGCGCTTCGAGCAGATGCGCGCCGAAGGCGTCGACCTGCACGGTGAGGCCCGGCTGGTGGACGCCATGGTGCCGCGCGGCAGCAGGGTCCTCGACGCCGGCTG
>NZ_JBNHGF010000422.1:0-2285 GCF_059091005.1 Arthrobacter sp. Y3223164 | reverse complement strand
GGCGGGCAGGCCACCGGCAGGCGGCGCCGCGTCGATCGGCTGTCGAATGTCCGCGTCCAGATCCTCGCTGCCGGTGGCACCGACGGCACGCAAGGCAGCCCACTGCCGGATGGCGCCCACTTCCTCGGCCTGCGTGATGGCCAACGGAATCATGTTGGCGACGGCCCGCTGCAGGTCGTCCAGGCGGACCGGGCGGTCTTCGGCATAGGCATCGAAAAGCGCGGCGACGACCGCCTGTTCGATTTCCGCACCAGAATAGTTTTCCGAGGCATCGGCGAGGAGCCCGACGGCGGCCGGATCGTTGGCGACGGCGTGCAGCTGGTTGGCGGCGGTGCCCTTGCCGGCCATCTGGATCTGCCAAATCACCCGGCGTTCGGCGTCGCTGGGCAGATCGACGAAGAAAATTTCGTCGAACCTGCCCTTGCGCATGAACTCCGGGGGCAGCCGGTCGATGTTGTTGGCGGTGGCGACCACAAAAACCGGATGGCGCTTTTCCTGCATCCAGGTCAGGAACGAGGCGAACACGCGGGCGGAGGTTCCGGAATCCCCCTCGCCGCTGGTGCCGGTGAAACCCTTTTCGATCTCATCGATCCACAGGATCGCCGGCGAGATGGCTTCGGCGGTGGCGATGGCGTTGCGCATGTTCTGTTCGCTGGAGCCGACCAGGCCGGAAAAGACCCGGCCGATGTCCATCCGCAGCAACGGCAGCCCCCAGGCCGACGCCATCGCCTTGGCCGTCAGGGACTTGCCGCAGCCGGGCACGCCGGTGATCAGCACGCCCTTGGGCGCGGGCAGGCCGAAGTCGGCAGCGGCATCCAGCCAGGATCCCTTTCGCTTGGCCAGCCACCGCTTGAGGTTGTTCAGCCCGCCGACCTCGTCCAGGCTGATGTTCACGTCCACGTAGTCCAGCAGCCCGGACTTGCGGATGGTCTGGCGCTTCTCGTCCAGCACCACGTGCACGTCGTGCGCGGTCAGCTCGCCGTCGTCGACCATCGCCCGCGCGAAGGCGTTCTCGGCTTCGGCCATGGTCAGGCCCAGGGCCGCCTGCACCATGTTCTCTTGGTCGGCTTCACCCAGGCTGACCTTAATCCGTCCGCCGTCGGAATTCTGGCTGATCATGTGCGCCAGCATGGCCTTGATTTCGTCATGACTGGGCAGCGGAAAGTCGACCAACGTGACGGCCTTGTCCAGTTCGGGCGGAATGCGCAGCACCGGGGCGACGATGATCAGCACCCGACCGGTGGTGCCCTGCCGGAAGGCGGCAGAGACCTCGCGGACCTTCCGGACCACCTCGGGGTCCGCCGGGCGCTGGTCGGTGCCGAAGTAGGCGTGCAGGTCGAAGAAGATGAAGACGCCCGGATCGTGTGCGCCGAGCACCCGGTCCAGGGCACGCGCCGGGGCCGTGGTGTTGGACTGCTGGCCGTCGCTGGGGGAGAGGAGCCCGCTGCTGGCGTTCCACGTCCAGACGGGGCGCGGGGTGCGCAGCGCGGCGGCGCACTTGAGCACTTCGGCGTGCACCCGTGCTTCTTCATGGCTTTCGACATACAACACGGGGATACGGGCCTTAAACGCTTGGTCAAGCGTTTCAGCAAAAGACATGGGTCTCTCCCCTTAAGGAACAGAATCGGGATCTGGCTCTACTTTAGGCACAGTTGCAGGGACTGGGCGCTTTGGCCGCGGGTTTGGCGCAGTTCTCAGCGCCCGATGTCCAGGCTCCAGCTGCCCTCGCTGGTGTCCACCAGGAAATACGTCACCGGGTACGGCTGCCAGGAGAACCGTGTGGTGCTGGTGCCGATCTTGTTGACCACCAGGTTTCGACGCGATTCCTGCCAGGTGTAGACGGCGATGTTGGCGTCACCGGTGTAGGTGAATTCGGCCAGTACCTCATCGCCCTCGTAGCGCACCAGGGCAGGGCCGGAGCCGGCGACCCTACCGTCTTCCGGTACGGCGTAAGCGACCGGGCGGACCTCCAGGCGCCAGTCGCCGTCCGCCTCGACATGCAGTGAAAATTCTTCCCGCGCGGTGGCCAGGAGACCGGCCGAGGGTTCGTCCCGGTCGCCGGAGTTGTAGAGGAAGTGGACCGGCCAGTCGGGGTTCTCCGGGTCGTCCACGGCTACGCTGGCATCCACGCCGCTGTCGATGACGATCTCGAACGGACCGTCGTAACCGGCCGGCCGCTGGTAGCCGAGGACCGCGTTGCCGGATCCTGCATAGCTGCCGGGGCCGCCGGCTTCTGCCACGGTTCCCTCCCCGGCCGCCGCCGCCGCGGTGCGGTTCGCTTCCCC
>NZ_JBNHGF010000421.1:0-2290 GCF_059091005.1 Arthrobacter sp. Y3223164 | reverse complement strand
GACCCGGCCCCACCGCGGCGGCCGAAGGGCTGCGCGCGGACGCCGCACTCCCGAAAGGACCCTGCCCATCATGATGGGAGCCCACCACGCCCTCTCCGGCGCCGCCGCCTGGATCGCGGTCACCAGCCAGGTCCACATACCGCTGGATGCCCTGACGACGCCGATGGGCTGGGGCGGGCAGAGCCTCACCCTGGGCTGGGGGCTGCTGGACGTGGGGCCGCTCGGCCTGATCACCGGTGCCATGGTGACCGCCGGCGCCGCACTCGTCCCGGATGCCGATCACCGCCACGCCACCATCGCCCGCTCGTTGCCGCCGCTCTCCAATGCCGTCTGTGCCGGTATTGGCGCTGTGGCCGGCGGGCACCGCAGGGGCACTCACTCGCTGATCGGCCTGGCGGCGTTCGTCGCGATCGCGTGGGTCGCCGGGCTCTGGACTGCCGAGACCGAGCGGTTCGGCACGGTCTACCCGGGCGCCGGCATTCTGTGCGTGTTGCTGGTGGCCTTTGCCGCCAAGGCGCTGAAGTTCCTGCCCGACGGGCTGCAGAAAATACCGTGGGCCGTCGGCCTGTCTGTGGCGGTCTTCATCGCCCTGTACGCCCCGGAACAGCACAACTGGTTCCCGCTGGCCATGGGCATCGGCGTCGTCATGCATGTGCTCGGCGACATGCTGACCACCGGGGGAGTGAACCTGCTGTGGCCGCTGCGAATCAAGCCACCCAAGGTGTGGCGCAGGATCCCGCTGCTCAACGCCATCTGGCGGCGGAACGGCTACTTCGCCCTGCCGCTGCTGGGCAATGCCGGTTCGGCACGCGAGTGGGCGCTGCTGGTCCCGGTCAGCGCCTATGTGGTGGTCCTACTCCTCGGGGCGTGCCTCGACGTCGGGCAGCAGAGCCTGGTGGCCATCGGGGCCGGCTAGCTGCTAATCGCCGGATTCGAGAAGAGTCTGAGGGCTGCACCGAGCGGCCACGAGCGCCAACGGGCCGGCCGCTAGGCCGCTTTCGTTCCGGGCGGAGGCGTGCCCGGCGGTGGCGGCGCGGTGTTGATGTAGGTGTGCCCGGTGGGGGTCGTGGTTTCGACCTGGTGCAGGGGCCCGCCGACTGTCCGGCTGGACCAGCCTTCGGCTTCTTTGTCCTGGTTACAGCGTTCGCACAGGCCCTGTCCGTTGGTAATGGTGGTTTTCCCGCCGTCGGACCAGGCGACGATGTGGTCGATGTGCCGGATCGGGGCGTCGCACCAGGGGCCGGAGCAGACCTGGTCGCGGGCGATGACCATCCGGCGTAGTCCGGCCGGGAACCTGCGGGCTTTCGAATCCATACCGAGCAGTTGCCCGGTGCCGGGGGCGGTGTAGAGGCGGCGGATCCAGACGTCCGCAACGCCGCCGGGTTTCAGCTCTTTGCTGCGTCGGGCGGTCTGCCGTGCGGTCTTCCAACCAGGTTCGGTGCCTGCCGGCGGCGCATTCTGCCCGGGCGCTTGGCCCAACGGCTCATGGCCGGTCAGCGTTCCTGCCGGTGCTCTTTGGTCGGGTGGCCTCTTGCCGGCCAAGCCCGCCGCGTGGCCGGTGCCGCCCCTGGCGGTGCCGGTTGGTACGGGCGGGTTTTGCGGAAGGCGGATGAGGTCCCGGGCGTATTGAGCCGGGACGACGCCGTAGCCAGTGAGCCAGGCCGGTTCGCTGTCGCCTTGGAGCAGGGCGCGGTCCGTCATGACGAGCTGTATTTCGGTGCGGGCGGGGTCGGCGGTGGTGGCACCGGTGACGCGTTCGAACATGGTGTCAGCCATGGCCTGGCCGCGTGTCCTGGCGTCGCCGTTGTTGCGCAACCGGTCGGCTTCGCGGTGCAGCGCGGCCATCAGGGCCACGCCCTGGACGACGGGCAGCAGTGTCCGGACGGCCACCATGGTGTCGGGTTGGGGGCGGGCGGAGACGTGCCGGTCGGCTTCGGCTTTCGCGGCGCGGTTCACCACGGCGCGGGGGTCCAGACGGTAGGCGATCCGTTTGGCTTCGGCTTCGAGTTGCCGGTTGCCCAGCCCGTGCAGGCGGGCCGGGTTGCCGGCCAGTTCCTGGTCCACCGCGGCCCGGTCTTCCTTGGTCAGGCACGCGGTTTCGCGGACCAGGGTCGCTGCGCGCCACTCGTTCAGATGCCCGGTGGCCAGGGCGTTGAGGGTGTGAGGCATTTCGGTGACAAGGATCTTCGCGACGCCGAGCATGAGCGCGGCGCGGTGCGGGGATTCCCGCCGCGCCAGCGCGATCTGCTTCGCGATGCCCTGGCCCTGCCGGTTCTTCGGGACCCCGGCG
>NZ_JBNHGF010000420.1:0-2301 GCF_059091005.1 Arthrobacter sp. Y3223164 | reverse complement strand
TGGCTGCGCTCCGCCGCACCGCTGCGGACCTGGAGTTGCTGCGCGGGGAGCTGGAGTCGATGGCGGCCGCGGACGCCGCGGGCGACGCGGATGCCTTCGTCGAAGCCGACCGGCTGTTCCACACGGTGGTCCTCAAGGCGTCCGGCAATATCCTCTTTCCGGCGGTCTTCGTGCCGATGGGCCGGGTGCTGGCCGACGCGCGGCGGGAAGCGTTTGGGGCGCAGGCCGTGCGCACCCGCACCCTCGCCATGCACCGCAGGGTGCTCGCCGCCGTCGAAAGCGGGGACGCCCAGGGAGCCCGCGAGGCGATGGAGGACCACGTGGACCAGGTCCAGGACGACCTCGACGCCAATGCCGCCGGCCCGGCGAGAGCCTCCGCGCTGCGGTCGGCCGCCGGCTGATCCGTCCGGGGGTGCAGTCGTGGGCGCGGCTCCGGGCCGCCGATTTGGCGTCCGGCGGCAGGATCCCGTAACCTTGAAGAACCAAAGACCGTCGGTCGTTGAAATCCTCCACGTTTTCAACCGAAAGTCCCATGCCTGGGACGGCCTGCGCAGGTGAACGAAGCATTGCCCCGCCGCCGTAACTCCGGTGCGGGAACGAAGCCCCGTGCGCCTGCATGGGGCGTTTTTTATGCGTGCGACCCGAACCACCGGCACTATTCCCCGGAAGGAGGGTTATGGCAACGCCAACCAAGGTGGCAGCCGTTGAAGAAATCACCAGCGATTTCAAGGAATCCAGCGCTGCAGTCCTAACCGAATACCGCGGGCTTACCGTTGCACAGCTCAAGGAGCTGCGTGTTTCTCTCGGCCAGGACACCAAGTTCTCGGTCGTCAAGAACACCCTGACTGGCATTGCAGCCAAGGAAGCCGGCATCGACGCGTTCGAAGGCCAGCTTTCCGGACCCACTGCTATCGCCTTCATCAAGGGTGACGCCGTTGCAGCCGCCAAGTCCCTGACGGATTTCGCAAAGTCCAACCCGCAGCTCATCATCAAGACCGGTATCTTCGAGGGCAAGGCCCTGGATGCAACCGCCGTTGCTGCGCTGGCCGCTCTCGAATCCCGCGAGCACCAGCTGGCCCGCGTCGCCGGTGTCCTCAAGGCGCCGATGTCCGCACTGGCCCGCACCCTCGATGCGCTGCGCATCAAGCAGGAGGAGAACGGCGGCGCCGCTGCCGAAGCTCCGGCCGAAGCTGCCGAAGCCGAAGCTCCCGCTGCCGAAGCAACCGAGGCCCCGGCCGAGGCTGCCGCCGAAGAGCAGTAAGACTCTTCACCAACCAACTCTTGGTGCGGACACACCAGCCGCATCACCTATCAGGAAGGACGCCAACCATGGCGAAGCTCACCAACGAAGAGCTCATTGAAGCTTTCAAGGAACTGACCATCATCGAGCTCTCCGAGTTCGTCAAGCTGTTCGAGGAGACCTTCGACGTCACCGCTGCAGCCGTTGCCGTTGCGGGCCCCGCAGCCGGCGGCGCCGGCGAAGCCGCTGCTGAGGAGCAGACCGAGTTCGACGTCGTCCTCGAAGCTGCCGGCGACAAGAAGATCGCAGTGATCAAGGAAGTCCGCGCGCTGACCTCCCTGGGCCTCAAGGAAGCCAAGGACCTGGTCGACAGTGCTCCGAAGGCCGTCCTCGAAGGCGCCACCAAGGAAGCCGCCGACAAGGCCAAGGAAGTTCTCGAGGCTGCCGGCGCGACCGTCACCCTCAAGTAAGCTCTCTTTAGCTTCCGCAAAGCCCCGCCGCCCTACCGGGCGGCGGGGCTTTGTGCTGTGCGGGCCGGAACCAGCAGCCGGTGCCCCGGCGGCTCAGCGGGCCCGGCGGGCTCAGGCCGGGTCGGAGATGTCGGCGACGGTGGCGCCGAGCGCGGAGGTCAGCGCATCGGCGTCGACGAAGGCGGAGTAACCGTGTTCCCCGGCGCCCAGCGATATCCGCCGGCCGCGGATGGACTCGTCGGCGTACACCGGCCAGGCCGTGCTGCTGCCCAGCGGGGTGATGGTGCCGCGCCGGTAGCCCGTCGCCGTGTAGGCAACATCGGCGTGCGGCAGCGAAAGTTTGTTGACCCCCAGCAGCGAGCGGAGCTTGGGCCAGGAGATCTGCCGGTCGCCGGGGATGAGGGCGAACAGGAACGAGCCGTCCTTGTGCTTGATGACCAGGGTCTTGACGATGTCGGCCTCGGCGATGCCCAGCAGTTGCGCGGCCTCGGCGAGGCTGCGGGCGCCGGAGCGTTCGGCGACGTCGACCTTCAGGGAGTGGGCTTGGGCGCCGGCCAGGAAACGCTGCAGGCCGGCCGGCAGGGCAGGGGC
>NZ_JBNHGF010000419.1:0-2304 GCF_059091005.1 Arthrobacter sp. Y3223164 | reverse complement strand
GTCGCTGCCCGGCTCCGCCGCTTCCGCCTCCCGGCGGGCGGCGGCCAGAAAAGCTTCCCGCAGGCCTGTCCGGAGTTCCGCCGGCGCGTAGCGGTCCATCGCCGTCTTGGCGCAGTCCAGGACCACCTGCAGCACGCTGTTCTCGGTTTCTGCCGGCGCGAAGCGCTGCACAGCCTCCACGTAGTCGGCGGCGGGGAGGCGCCCGTCGCGGGCCATGTCCCACAGGGTCGACCAGCACAGGGCGCGAGCCAGCGGATCGGTGACCTTGTCCAAGGAGGAAAGCACCGTCTCCAGGGAGCCGGTGTCGAAGACAACCTTGGCGTAGCTCAAGTCCTCATCGTTGAGCAGCAGCAGGGCGGGAACCTCGCGGCCCGCCAGTTCCGGAACCTCGGTCCGCGGCCCCGCCACGTCCAGCTCCAGCTGGTCCGTGCGGACCAGCCGACCGGAGGCGTCCGGGTTGTACAGGCCCAGCCGCAACCGGTGCGGCCGGAAGGACGGTTCCTGCGTCACCGGATCCACCGCCTCCTGGACGACGGCCGCGGAGGCGATCGCACCGCCGTCGTACTCGAGGTCCACGCCCAGGGTGGAGATGCCGGCGGTTTGCAGCCACTGCCGCGCCCACTGCTCCATGTCCCGGCCGGAAGCCGCGCTGAGAGCGGTGAGGAAATCGGCCAGCGACGTATTGCCGTAGGCATGTTCGCGGAAATACCGGCGCGAGGCGCCGACGAAGGAGTCGAAACCGGCATAGGCCACCAGCTGTTTGAGCACCGAGGCGCCCTTGGCATACGTGATGCCGTCGAAGTTCTGCTTGGCCGCTTCCAGGTCAGGGATGTCGGCGACGATGGGGTGGGTGGTGGGCAGCTGGTCCTGCACGTACGCCCACCCCTTGCGCCGGTTGGCGAACGTGATCCAGGCGTTGGTCCATTGCGTAGCCTCGGCGGACGCCAGGGACCCCATGTAGTCGGCGAACGATTCCTTCAGCCAGAGGTCGTCCCACCACTTCATGGTGACCAGGTCGCCGAACCACATGTGCGCCATCTCGTGCAGGATGGTGTTGGCGCGGGCCTGGTACTGGGCGTCGGTGGCCCGAGAGGAGAACACGTAGGCCTCGGTGAAGGTGACCAGGCCGGGGTTCTCCATGGCGCCCAGGTTGTATTCGGGCACGAACGCCTGCTCGTACTTGCCGAACGGGTAGGGGTAGTCGAAAAGTTCGTGGAAAAAATTCAGGCCGGCCTTGGTGACGGCGAAGATCTGCTCCGGATCGAAGGAGTCGGCCAGCGAGGCCCGGCAGTAGGCGCCAAGCGGCACACTCAGTTGTCCGCCGTCGGGCAGGGTGCCCTGCCAGGTGTCCGTGGCCGCGTGGTAGGGCCCGGCCAGGATCGTGGTGATGTAGGTGGAGATGCGTGGCGTCGGCTCGAAGCGGCGCACGGAGTAGCCGGGCGTGGAGCCCATCGGCTCGGTCACGGCCACCGCGGCGTTCGAGGCCACCAGCCAGTGGGCGGGGGCGGCGACGTGGAAGCTGAAGCTGGCCTTCAGGTCCGGCTGCTCGAAATTGGCGAAGACGCGGCGCGCGTCGGCCGGTTCGTATTGGGTGTAGAGGTACGTTCGCGCGTCCACCGGATCGACGAACCGGTGGAGCCCTTCGCCGCTGCTGCCGTACAGAGCGGTGCCCGTGATCGTGGCCTGGTTCTCGGCCTCGAGGCCGGGCAGGGTGATCCGGGAACCGTCCACCACGTCGTCGAGGTCCAGGGGCCGGCCGTTGAGCGTGACGGAGTGGACACCGCCGTGGATGAAGTCGGCAAACACCGTGGCGCCCGGTTCGCTGCAGTTGAACGTGATGACGGTGCTGGAGACGAAACCCGGCGCGTCGGAGTCCTCGGCATTGCGCAGGTCCAGCGAGACCTCATAGCGCTCCACGTGCAGGATGCGTGACCGTGCGGCCGCTTCGTCGCGGCTGAGGTTCTGGTTCGTCATCCGGCCCATTTAACCATGCGCGGGCGCGGTCGCGGCCCCTTAGCGTCCGCCCATCGCCAGCCAGGCTGCGCCAATCCCCAGTCCGGCAATCAGCAGCCAGGAGAGCAGGGCCGTGGAGACGGCCGGCAGCGAGGAGCGGAGTAGTTCCCGCAGGCGGACGGCAGCGCCCAGCCCGAACAGTGCTGCGGCCAGCAATAGTTCCTGCACGGACGCCATGCCGTCCAGGACCGGCTGCGGCAACCACCCCGCGCTGCGCAGCATCATCAGGGCGAGGAACCCGAGCACGAAGAGCGGCACCAGCGGCGGCTGCTTGCCGGGCCCGGCGGTCCC
>NZ_JBNHGF010000418.1:0-2313 GCF_059091005.1 Arthrobacter sp. Y3223164 | reverse complement strand
GATGCCACGGGGCTCCCGGAGGGCGTGCCGGTCTGCGCGGGCACCGTCGACGCCTGGGCCGAGGCTTTCAGCGCGGGCGTGCGGCAGCCGGGCGACCTCATGCTGATGTACGGCTCCACGATGTTCTTCGTCCAGGTCCTCGGGGAGTTCCGGTCCGAACCCAAGCTCTGGACCACGGCCGGCGTGGAGCCGGGGTCGCTGACCTTGGCCGCGGGGATGTCCACGTCCGGGAGCCTGACCACGTGGTTGCAGCGGCTGTTCGGCGACGTCCCGTTCGAGCAGCTCGTCACGGAGGCCGCCGCAGTGCCGCCGGGATCCGACGGTCTGCTGCTGCTGCCCTACTTCGCCGGCGAACGGACCCCTGTCTTCGACCCGGACGCCCGCGGGCTGATCACCGGCCTGTCGCTGCGCCACGGGCGCGGACATCTGTTCCGTGCCGCCTACGAGGGCATCGGCTTCGGCATCCGGCAGATCCTCGAGTACCTCGAGCACGCGGGCGAACCGATCCGGCGCGTCGTGGCCGTCGGCGGCGGCACCAAGGCCAGGCTCTGGACGGAAATCGTCAGCAACATCAGCGGGCGCGAACAGCTGGTCCCGGAACAGGCCATCGGCGCCAGCTACGGGGACGCACTGCTCGCCGCCATCGGCACCGGGGCCGTGCCCGCCGGGACGAACTGGGCGCGCACGGCGGCGACCGTGAGTCCCGATCCGTCGACGGCCCCGCTGTATGAAAAGCTCTACGCCACCTACAGCCACCTTTACCCGTCCAACCGGGAGCACATGCACGTGCTCGCCGCCCTGCAGGAGCCCGCGGCCGGGTAGGCGGTCCCGACCGGCGCGCGGGCGCCGGCGCCGTTTCGAACCCCGGGCTCATGGCATCGATGGACCGGTTCAGCGTTATGGTTGCAGTACATTTGATTCCCGCGTTGCAGCGGGTGCCGGAAGGACGTGGATGGCGCACTTTGTGATCATGGGCTGCGGGCGCGTAGGCGTGACGCTGGCCCACACCCTGGAGGATTCGGGGCACAGCGTGGCCATTATCGACCAGGACGACCGGGCATTCCGCCGGCTGCGCTCGGGGTTCACCGGCCGCAAGGTCACCGGCGTCGGATTCGACCGCGACACCCTGCGGCACGCAGACATCGAGAACGCCTACGCCTTCGCTGCCGTTTCCAGCGGCGATAACTCCAACATCCTCGCCACCCGGGTGGCCCGCGAAACCTTCCACGTGCCGCATGTGGTGGCCCGCATCTACGATCCCGGCCGCGCCGAGATCTACCAGCGGCTCGGCATCCCCACGGTGGCCGCGGTGCGCTGGAGCGCCGATCAGGTGCTGCGGCGGATCCTGCCCGAACAGGGCATCAAGGGCGACTTCCGTGAGGCCTCCGGCCGCCTGATCCTGGGTGAGGTGCAACTGGACGACGGCTGGGTGGGCCGGGAACTGGCCGAGATCGAAGCCGCCTCCGGCGCCCGGGTGGCCTACCTGACCCGTTTCGGCGAGGGAATCCTGCCCGCCCGCGGCACCCGCTACCAAAAGGGCGACATCGTCCACGCCATGATGGCGGTGGATTCGACCTTCGAAATCGACAGGATCCTGTCCAAGCCCCCCGTGGAGGAGTCCGAATGAGGGTGGTCATTGCCGGCGCCGGCAGCGTCGGATCGTCGATTGCTCGGGAGTTGCTCTCGAACAACCACGACATCCTGCTGATCGATCCGAAGCCCGAGGTGATCGGCCGCAGCGGGCTGAAGGGCGCGCGCTGGCTGATCGGCGACGCCTGCGAGATCACCACCCTGCGTGAAGCCCGGCTGGAAGAAGCCGACGTGGTGGTCTCGGCCACCGGCGACGACAAGGTCAACCTGGTGGTCTCGCTGCTGGCCAAGAGCGAGTTTGGCGTCGGCCGCACGGTGGGACGCGTGAACAACCCCAAGAACGACTGGATGTTCGACGACTCCTGGGGCGTGGATGTTGCCGTGAACACCCCGCGCCTGATGACCGCCCTGGTGGAGGAAGCCGTGGAGATCGGAGACCTGGTCCGGCTGCTGACCTTGCAGAGCGGCGTCGCGTCCATGGTCGAGTTCACGGTTCCCGCGGACTCGGCGCTGATCGGTCAGCGGCTCGGCTCCATCGCCTGGCCGCAGGATGCCACGGTGGTGGCCATCCTGCGCGACGACGCGCCGATCACGCCGAGCCCTGACGACGTGGTGGAAGGCAGCGACGAGCTCTTCTTCATCACGACCATCGCCGCCGAGGACGAACTGCGTGCGGTCCTGACCGGCCGGCCCGCCGCCGCGGCGGCCGACTAGGTCACGCGG
>NZ_JBNHGF010000417.1:0-2314 GCF_059091005.1 Arthrobacter sp. Y3223164 | reverse complement strand
CGGCCACGGCCCGGTGGCGGCTACGTCTTCCGGGCTGCGGCGGCTGCGAGCTCCGGCCCCCGAGCGACCGCGGCCGCTGCGAGCCGATAGGGTGGACTCATGATTGATGTTGATCCAGGTTCCGCCATGCCCGCTGCCGCCGCCCGCGCCGACGGCCGGACGCCCGAGCAGTTGCGTCCGATCAGCATCACTCGCGGCTGGTCCAACCAGGCTGAAGGATCGGCGCTGATCGAGTTCGGCAACACCCGCGTGCTTTGCACCGCATCGGTGACCGCGGGCGTGCCCCGCTGGCTGAAGGGCGAAGGACGCGGCTGGGTGACGGCTGAATACGCGATGCTTCCCCGTGCCACCAACACCCGTTCCGACCGCGAATCCGTCAAAGGCAAGATCGGCGGCCGCACGCACGAGATTTCCCGGCTGATCGGTCGCTCGCTCCGCTCGGTCATCGACACCAAGGCGCTGGGGGAGAACACCATCGTCTTGGACTGCGACGTGCTCCAGGCCGACGGCGGCACGCGCACGGCGGCCATCACCGGCGCTTTCGTGGCCCTTGCCGACGCCTTGCACTGGGCTAAAGAACAGAAGCTGATCGCCCGTTCGGCCCGCCCGCTCACCGATACCGTCGCGGCCGTGAGCGTCGGCATTATCGACGGCGTGCCGATGCTGGACCTGCCCTACGTCGAAGACGTGCGCGCCGAAACGGACATGAACGTGGTGGTCACCGGATCCGGCCAGTTCGTGGAAGTCCAGGGCACCGCCGAGGGCGCGCCGTTCGACCGCGCGGAACTCGACGCGCTGCTGGACCTGGCTCTTGCCGGCACCGCCCAGTTGGCCCAGATCCAGCGGGACACGCTGGCGGAGACGCTGGGCGAAGTCATCCGTGGCTGACACCGCGGCCGCAGGCGCCGAGCCCGGCGGAGCGCCGGACGCCGGGCAGGAAATCAAGCCCCGGCTGGTCTTGGCCACCCGCAACCAGGGAAAGCTGCGTGAATTGCGTGACCTGCTGCGCGGCCAGATACCGGGGCTGGACGTGGACACCCAGGTGATCGACGCTGCCACGGCAGGGGTCCCGGACGTTGCCGAAACCGGTCTCACCTTCGCGGAGAACTCCCTGTTGAAGGCACGCGCCGTCGCCGAAGCCACCGGACTGGTGGCGGTGGCCGACGACTCGGGCCTGGCGGTTGACGTACTCGGCGGGGCGCCCGGCATCTTCTCGGCCCGCTGGGCCGGAAAACACGGCGACGACGAAGCGAACCTGCGCCTGCTGTTGAACCAGCTGTCCGACATCGCGCCCGAGCACCGCGGGGCCGCGTTCGTCTGCGCAGCAAGCGTCGTGTCGGCGCGTCTCGAAGCCGTCGAGGAGGGCCGTCTGGCGGGCACCCTGCTGGCCGAACCGCGCGGCTCCGGCGGATTTGGCTACGACCCCATCCTGCAGCCGGCGGGGATGGACCGCAGTTGCGCCGAACTGCGGCCGGAGGAAAAGAACGCCATCAGCCACCGCGGCCAGGCGTTCCGCGCGCTGCTGCCTCACATAGTGGCGGCACTCGGCTAGGAACCGGAGAGGCCGTGCCGCAGTGCAGACGGGGACCCGCTGCAGCCGGGGACCCGCCGCAGCCGGGGACCCGCCGCAGCGGAGGGGCCACTGTCGGCGGCTTGCGGCGCCCCCACACCTGCGGCCTGACCGCTTTCTGCTGAGGATTCCTGCATCCTCCGGAACTGTCAGTGGCGGCCGATAGCCTGTTTTCAGTAGCAGTTGAGCACCATCGTTGGCCGCCGGGTTGTGGGTTTGCCGGCGGCGTCTGCGGATCCGTGCAAGGTTCGTGACCGTTCGTAGTCGAGGCCATGCAGTACGCATGCTGAAGATTGAGACGCTGAGATGTTTGATCCGGCCGTACCCGAACCTCCCGCCGCAGCAGCGCTTGCGCCCAGATCGTCTGCCGCAGCGCCTAGTGCCGCAGCCACCCCTGCCGCAGCCCCGGGCGCCCCAGCATCTCCCGCCGCTGGATCACGCGCCGCAGCATCGCCTGGTGCAGGACCACCTGCCGCAGCCCCGTCTGTCACAACCCCGGCCGCCCCGGTATCACCTGCAGGCAGCGGTTCGAGGCGGGAGCCCGGACCGGCCTCGGTACCGCTGGATTCTGCCGCTGTTCGGGCTGCGGCCGTTGCCCTCGAGGGCATCGACGTGGGTGCGTCGGAGCGGGAACTGGTGGAGGAGCTTACGGCGTTGGAGGGTTTGAAGGCTGCCGCCGCGGCCGCGCAGGCCCGGGTGCAGGTCGCGCTGGAGGAATCGGTGCGTGCCCGCCGTGCCAGCGCC
>NZ_JBNHGF010000416.1:0-2345 GCF_059091005.1 Arthrobacter sp. Y3223164 | reverse complement strand
GGCGCGGCGGACGCCCTCGGCGCCGGTCCAGCCGTCCGCCAGCTTGCCGTTCGTGACGAACTGCTGCAGCAGCGGGCGGTCGTTGCCGTCGTCGAAGGGCGGGTGGCCGATGCCGACCACCTCGGCCGTGGCCGACCCGTGCTCGTCCAGCCGGCGCAGCGCGTATTTGCGTCCGCCGACGGAAATCTTGTTCTTCGACGCCTTCGCCACCGACACCTGCTCGCCGTTGCTGCCCTCGCGGCTGACCAGTTTGTAGACCATGCTCGCGGTCGGGGCGCCGGATCCGGTGACCAGCGCGGTGCCGACGCCGTAGGAATCCACCGGAGCCGAGGCGAGGGCCGCGATCGCGTATTCGTCCAGGTCCGAGGTGACGGTGATGCGGGTGTGGTGGTTGCCCAGGTCGTCCAGCAGCTGGCGCACCCACTGGGCCTGGGCGATCAGGTCGCCTGAATCCAGCCGCACGCCGCCCAGCTCCGGACCCGCCAGGTCCACGGCCGTCCGGACGGCGGTTTCGACGTCGTACGTGTCCGCCAGCAGGGTGGTACCCACGCCCAGCGAGGCCAGCTGCGCCTCGAAGGCCTGCTGCTCGGTGTCGTGCAGCAGGGTGAAGGAATGGGCGGCGGTGCCCACCGTCTTGACGCCGTACCGGTAGCCGGCTTCCAGGTTGGAGGTGCTGGAGAAGCCGCCGATCACCGCGGCCCGGGCGGCAGCCACCGCCGACTCCTCGTGCGTGCGGCGGGACCCCATCTCGATGCATGGCCGGCTGCCGGCGGCCCCGGTCATCCGCGAGGCGGCCGAGGCGATGGCGCTGTCGTGGTTCAGCACGGACAGGATGAAGGTCTCCAGCACGCAGGCCTCGGCGAAGCTCGACTCCACCACCAGGATCGGCGAATACGGGAAGTAGGCCTCGCCCTCGGCATAGCCGTAGATGTCGCCGGAGAAACGGAAATCGGCCAGCCAGTCGATGGTGCGCGCGTCGACCACGCCGGTGCGGGCCAGGAAGTCCAGCTGGTGCTCGGAGAACGTGAAGTGTTCCAGGCCTTCCAGGATCCGGCCGGTTCCGGCCACCACGCCGTACCGGCGGCCTTCCGGCAGCCGGCGGGCGAACGCCTCGAAGACCGAACGCCGGTGCGCCGCGCCGGAGTGCAGGGCGGCCTGGAGCATGGTCAGCTCGTAATGGTCGGTGTACAGGGAGGTGCTGGGGTGCGCCCAGCCGGCTGCGATGTTCACATCCCCGACTCTAATCCTGTTTCGCCCTCCGGGCAGTTCCGTGCCGCCGTCGCCCTCCGGGCAGTTCCGTGCCGCCGTCGCCGTCCGCGGAGTTCCGTGCCGCCGTCGGGCCGGAAGGGCGCGCCCTGCCTACAATGGAAGCCATGACCGTGAGCATCCTTCCCTCCTGCACAACCGTGCTGGACTCGGATATCGAGACGTCCCGCCGCGCGGAATCCGCCGAACTTACGGCCAAGGACACCCCGTGGGTGGTGATCGTGTGGAACGATCCGGTCAACCTGATGAGCTACGTCAGCTATGTCTTCCAAAGCTACTTCGGCTATTCGGAAACCAAGGCCCGCAAGCTGATGCTCGAGGTGCACCAGCAGGGGAAGTCGGTGGTGGCCACGGGCAGCCGCGAGCAGGCCGAGCGGGACACCGTGGCGATGCATTCGTTCGGCCTGTGGGCCACGTACCAGAAGGCGGACCAGGCGTAGATGGCCAAGGCATTCAAGCACACGCGCAAGGGAATCACCGGGTTCCTGGAACCCGCCGAGCGGGACCTGATCCGGAAGCTGTTCGCGGACGTCGTCGCCATGCTGGAAGTCGATCGGCAGGACGAGGATCCGCTCGCGGCGATCGTCGGCCTGGACATGGATGCCGCCAAGCCCCGGGACCCCGCGCTGCTCCGGTTGCTGCCGGATGCTGTGGAGCACGACGACGGCGAGGCCCTGGAGTTCCGCAAGCTCACCGAACGCTCGCTGCGGGAGGACAAGCTCGGGGCGCTGCGCGCCAGCGCGCTGCTGCTCGAACAGACGCCGCTGCACCTGACCGACGAGCAGGCCCGGCTGTTCGCCCGGGCCGTGAACGACGTCCGTCTGGTGCTGGCCGAGCGGCTGGAGCTGCGCACCGACGAGGACGCCCAGGCCCTGCATGAGATCGACGACTGGTCCCAGGCCGAGGACCTCGAGACCTATCTGGCGCTGGTCTACAACTTCATGACGTGGCTTCAGGAGACCCTGATGCAGGCGTTGCTGGACGGGCTGGACCACCCGTCGGGCCGGCACCGCTGAGCCGCGCCCCCCGCGCGCCCCTAGACACGTGAACCCGTGGCCCCGAAATCGCGGGGCCACGCC
>NZ_JBNHGF010000415.1:0-2345 GCF_059091005.1 Arthrobacter sp. Y3223164 | reverse complement strand
CCGTCGTCCAACCGGCCGTCGGCGCGACCGGCGGGCTGCGTGCGGTAGTCGACCGGGCCGGCGACGGGGGCAACGTGCATGGTGCGGCGGATCAGGGCGATGGTGGGCTCGAACAGCTCATGGAAGACCTCGCCGGGCATCAACTGCTCGGGCGGATAGTTCGAGGTGGTGACCAGCACTATGCCGCGGCGGTGGATTTCACGCAGCAGCCGGGCCAGCAACTGGCCGTCCCCCGGATCGTGGACGTGGAATTCATCCAGGACCAGCAGGGCGCAGCCGCGCAGCAAGCCGTCGATGGCCACGTCGATGGCGCTGGTACCCGGCGGCCGGGCCTCCGGGTCCTGCGCGTCGCGGCGGAGGGCGTGCAGTTGTCGGAACAGGTCGTGGAAGTGCCAGCGCTGTTTGTCCGGCACGTCGACGGCATCGAAGAATGCCCGGGCCAGCCAGCTTTTGCCCCGTCCGACGGGACCCCAAAGATACAGCCCGCGGCGCATCCCCGGCAAAGCGGGCAGTCCGGCGCGGAGCGGCGCGGCGGCTTCGGCGAGCAGGCGGGCGGCCCTGTGCTGGTCTTCGTCGAGGCGGAAGCCAGCTGCCGAGGCGGCCTGCTCAAGATGGTCGAGCATCCGGCGGCGGCTGGGGGTCCGCTCCCGCAGGCCGGCCGCAGCGTTTCCTGCGTCCACGACGCGTCCCTCCTTCTCCCGGTACCAACGAAACCCGACCCGCCGGTGCCATCGTTCCGGCCGTCCCCGCCTTAACGGCGCGGGGCGCCCCGGCTTCCCTGACGGGAGGTACGGAGCGCCCTGCGATGCGGAGCGTTAAGCGGCGCGAAGCCGCCGGGGGCCGCAGGTTAGTTGGCGGCGACAGCTGCGGCCCGGACGGACTCCATGGCCTTGGTCCACGGGATGAGCTGGTCGATCATCGGAGCCAGGGTGCCGGCGTTCTGCTCGGTCGGCTTGAAGTCGGCGAAGTTCTCGAAATCGGTGAACAGCGAGAACATGACCTGGTTGCGCACGTGGGCGATCTGCAGTTCAGACAGGATGTTGCGCAGGTGCTCAGCGGCACGGGCGCCACCCATGGAACCGTAGGAAACGATGCCGGCGGCCTTGTTGTTGAACTCGACGTTCAGGTAGGACAGGGCGTTGGTCAGGGCAGGCGTGACGGTGTGGTTGTACTCGCCGGTGACGAAGATGAAGCCGTCGAACTCGCTGATCTTGGCCGAGAACGCCTTGGTGTGGTCGTTCTGGTAGTTCTGGTACATGGCCGGGTAAGCTTCGTCCAGCAGGGGCAGGTTGAAGTCGGCGATGTCGACGACCTCGAACTCGGCGTCGGTGCGGCCGGCGGCCTGGGCGAGAACCCAATCGGCAACCTGCTTGTTGACACGACCCGGACGGGTGCTGCCGGTAACGATAGCGATCTTGGTCATAAATAACCCCTTCGAGGTCTGGTCCCGACGTGCCAACATTGTCGACGCGTCATGGTTTTGTTGACACGTCAATTATGCAGGGCGGAAACTTGAATTGTCAACCAAAGGCGAGGAAGTGACAGTCGTGAACTCCGACACCCGCTGGCTGGACGATCACGAGCAAGAGATCTGGCGCGCCTTCCGGGAATTGCTGTGGGGCTTCGAGTCCGCCATGGACCGCCAGCTGCTGCGCGACTCCGACCTGTCCGGCGTGGAGTATTCGGTCCTGGCGTCCCTGTCGGAGGCGGACGAGGGCGTCATGCGGGCCCGGGACATCGCGCAGCAGCTGGACTGGGAGCGCAGCCGGCTGTCCCACCTGCTCAAGCGGATGGAAGCCCGCGGGCTGGTGGAGCGGGTGGCGTGTGCCACGGATGCGCGGGGTTTCAACATCTCGATGACCGACGCCGGCTGGGATGCCATCCGGCAGGCCGCCCCCGGCCACGTCAGCTTCGTCCGCGAGAACGTCTTCGATCCGCTCTCGGCCGCGGAGCGCGAGGCGCTGCTCTCGGCAACCGCCAAGATCCAGCGGTCCATCCGCGACGCGGGCCTCTGGGGGAACAGCGGCAGGTCGTCCTGAGCCGAGGGATCACTCCAGGATTTCGGAGACCTCCAGCCACTCCATCTCCAGGCCTTCCTTCTCCTCGGCGATTTCCTGCAGCTTGCGGTTCATCTCCGCCAGCCCGGCGAAGTCGACGTCGGACTTGGCACCTGCCGCGTGCATCTGCTCCTTGAGCTTGTCCTCCTGCTGGCCCAGTTTGCCCAGTTGGCGCTCGATCCGGTTGAGGTCCTTCTTAGCCTGGCGCTTGTCCGCTTCGCTGTGCACGGCGCCGGAGGATGGTGCGGCGCTGGCGCTTGCGCCGGCCGGGGACGGCGCGGGCCGGCC
>NZ_JBNHGF010000414.1:0-2358 GCF_059091005.1 Arthrobacter sp. Y3223164 | reverse complement strand
GGACGCTCGGCCGCGAGGGGGTGGCGGACCTCGTGGGGCGCTGCTGTTCGCTGGCATCGCGGATGGCCGGGCGGCTGGTCGAGGCGGACGGCGTGCAGATCCTCAACGAGGTGGTGCTCAACCAGGTGCTGGTCCGGTTCACGCCGGAGGACGGCTCGGACCCGGACGACTTCACCCGCGAGGTGGTGCGCCGGGTGCAGGAGGACGGAACACTCTGGCTCTCGGGGACCACGTGGCACGGCAGGGCCGCCATGCGGATAAGCGTCAGCAACTGGTCCACCACGGAAGAAGACGCCGACCGCTCCGTGGAGGCGATCCTGCGCTGCGCCGATAGCCTCTGACGCCGACCGGAGTGCCGGATAACTCGGCAAGCCGCCGGCATTGCAGGGCAGGCCCGGATGGCCGGGGCACTCCGCGAGTCGCAAAAGGAGTGGCGCCGGTACCCACTGAGCCGGTGCGCCGTCGTCGTGCGGTGAATCCACTGGGCTTGCGGAAGCGTCCGGCGAGTTGGTCTTAGGTAGGCTGGAAGGACATACACACCGCCATCAAGACGGGAGCGCATCATGAAGATCAGCGTCGGACAGCTTAACCCCAGCGGGGACGTGACCGAGAACCTCCAGACGGTGCGCTCGCTCGCGGAAGAAGCCAAGGCCGACGGCGCCGAGCTGGTCGTGTTTCCCGAGGAATCGATGTTCACCGTGCGCCACGTCGAGGGCGACCTGGCCGCGGCCGTGGACGCCAACTGGACCAAGTTCGTGCAGCAGCTGTCCTTCATCGCCGCCGAAGTCGGCATCGCGATCATCGCCGGCGGCTACGAATCCAGCGGCGAGGAACGGCCGTACAACACGCTGGTGATCGTCGACGCCACCGGCCGGATTGTCGACACTTACCGCAAGCTTCACCTCTACGACGCGTTCTCGTACCAGGAGTCCAAGCGGATCAAGCCCGGCGACGGCGGCCTGAAGATCGTGCAGCTGGGCGACCTGAACTTCGGGGTGCTTACCTGCTACGACCTCCGCTTCCCCGAGCTCGCCCGCGCGCTGGCATCGGAGGGCGCCGACGTACTCTGCGTTCCGGCCGCCTGGTTCAAGGGTGACCACAAGATCGACCACTGGGAAACGCTGCTGCGCGCCCGTGCCATCGAGAACACCTGCTGGGTGGCCGCGGCCGGCACGTCGAGCACCAACACCGTGGGCCATTCGGCGATCCTGGACCCGATGGGCATCCCGAAGGGCTTCCTGGACGACGAACTCCGCGGCGTGGTCACCGTTGACGTGACCAGGCGCCGGATCGACGAGGTGCGCGAGTTTTTGCCGGTGCTGAAAAACCGGCGGCTCACCAACACGGTGGAGATCGTCTCGGCGCACTGATGCTGCGGCGGCCGGGCGGCGGCCGGGAGGGGCGGCCGGGGGCGGTCAAAAATATTTTCGAGAAAGTTTTCACCCAACCCGTAACTTTTCCGTATCCGGCCGCGATTACGTAGATGAGGAAGCCGCGCCAGAGCTTAACCCCCCAACAAGCTGTGGCGCGGCTTCTGTCATCCCGGTGGTCGGGGATGTGTTGACGCCGGTGGGCCTCGGGGCTCCTGGGCCCGAACAGAGTCCAGGCCCCGGATTACTCCGAAGCCTGGACTCTATTGGTTGAGGCGGTTATTTACCGTCCGGTTCGAAAGGACCAGCTGGTGGCCGACAGCCGGTTGCCCGAGGCATCCTTGATGCTGCTGCTCAGCTGAACCTTGTAGCTCGCATTGGCCTTCAGGTTGCTCGACGGGTTCAGGGTTGCCGTCTTGGTGCTCGAGTTGTAGCTGATCCTGGCCGAAACGGTCTTGCCCTTGCTGTCGACCAGCTTGAAGCTGGTCCCGCTGACTCCGGAGACAGCCTCGCTGAACTTCACGTACACGTTGCCGCTCCGGCTGACCGACGTGGCTCCGGCTGCCGGCGTCCGCTTGGACACCGTGGGGCGGCTTTCCGTCGTGAAGCTCCAGCTGGAGGCCGCCAGGCGGTTGCCGTTGACGTCCGTGATGCCGTTGCTGAGGCTCACCGTGAAGCGGGTGCTGCTCGGCAAAATCGCCTTGGGAGTCACGGTGACCGTGCGCTTCGCAGAGTTGTAGCTGACCGTCGCCGGTACAACCGCGCCTGCGGCGGTCTTCAGCGTCACCGTGCTGGCGCTGACGCCCCGGACTGGTTCGCTGAACGTCACCGTCAGGTTCCCATTGGTGGCCACGTTGGTGCCGTTCACCGCCGGGGTCCGTCCGGCGATGGCCGGCGCGGCTTCGGTGGTGAAGCTCCATGTGGTGGCCGTGATCGGGTTACCCGAAAGGTCCCGGATGCCGCCGGTCAGCTGCACGGTGTAGGTGCG
>NZ_JBNHGF010000413.1:0-2362 GCF_059091005.1 Arthrobacter sp. Y3223164 | reverse complement strand
CCGCGGACATGGTCGATCTCGCAGTATCTGGCCGCGCGGCGGCAGCCGGGGAAGCGGCAGTGCCGGTCCCGGACACGGACCAGGCGTTTGAGCCATTCGGGCGGAATCCGCAGTTGCCGGGCGGCAGCGATCGCCTGGCCGTGGTCGTCGGTGAGCACCGGCAGCCAGGACCTGGCCAGCTGGGCCAGTTCCCGTCCCATGTCCGCCGGGATCGGTCCGTGCCCGGCCAAGTCCCCGGGCTCCTCGCCCAGTCCCAGCAGCGTGGCCAGGGGCACCGTGACCAGCATCCCCGGCCCCGCACCACCGCCGCAGTTACCGCCGCTGCCGGCGGTTGCCGGTGCATCCGGCTCCGGTGCTGCCGGTACCGTGTCTCCTGCCGTCGTAGGCTCCGCCTGACCGGCCGGGAAGGTGCGGTCGGTCAGCATGAGGTCAGAGAACACGTCGGCGCGCAACTGCGGCAGGGTCCGTTCTTCCCCGGGGCCCTGGAGGGAACGGGCCGTGGCCTGGATCCGGTCGAAGACCAGATGCGCCTTGTCCGCGCTGGTGCGGATCCACAACTCGGCCATCCCGTCGTCCTGGTCGGTCAGCTGCACGTCCCGGGACTCGTTCGCCCGCCGGTGCCGCTGCTCCAAGGATTCCGGGTGCAGCCGGTCCCGCATCCGCCGGGCACGGGACCGCACCGTATCCAATGTGACGTCCCCGGCGCCGGGCAGCACCGCGGCCTCAAAATCCTGCAGGCAATCCGCCGGCAGGTCAGCGCAGCCACGGGCCAGCGCCTTCGCCCGCGGCAAGTCCAAGTCCCCGCGGCACATCGCCTCGAGAGTGCCCGGCAGGTGCGTGCAGATCTGCCGCGCATCGGCCAGCATGGCCCGCGCCGCCGCGTCACCGGTGCACAGGTGCGCCGAGATCTCCTGTGGCGCGAAGCGGGAAAAGCCTTCCGGGTCCCGGTCCCCGCCAACACCGGGACGCAGCCGGGCGAAGCGGTCCAACGCCTTCACCCGGCACGACTGCACCCACGCCTCCACCCGCGCGACAGCCAAAAGATAATCCATGGTCTGCACGTCATTCAGTTCCGCCGGCTCCACCACCGCCAGCAAACCGGCCAGCACGGCAGGCACCCCCACCCCGCCCTCGGGCACCACAGGCTTACCACCGGCGCCCTCAGGCACCACGGGCAGGCCTACCCCCTCCTCGGTGGTCCCGGCCGACGGCTGTCCGGTGCCAGATTCCTGGGACGCTCCGGGATCCTCGGTCACAGTTGCCTGCCCGTCACCCGTGGCTTCGCTTAGCGAAGGATTTTCTGCAGTGTTGGCCGCCGCGGCGGCGGCAGACGCGCCAGGTTCAGCGGCCGCGGGAAAGAAACCGGCGCGATCAGGTTCGATACCATAACGCCGGAGCAGTGCCTCCGCCACCACGTGCTGCAGCAGCGCCTCCAGCAGCGAACTGTCCGGACGCGAAGGCACGCCAAGGTCCATCACCAGTCCCTGTCCCGGAACCGGGAACCGAAGCTCGACGCCCTCGCCCTCGCCCTCCATATCCTCACGCTACCGGCCGCCTCCGACAGTTTGAGGGCCGCGTTTCGATGGCGCAGTGGATGGAGTCGGCAAGGTCAGACTGCGTTCGGACGATTGAGCCTCACATTCAGCTTTTGAGGAGCCGCGCATATAGAACCGGGCCCAAACCCTGAGGTTGTTCCGGCCGGGGGCTGCTTCCCGCAGCCCCGAAGCACGTCAGGAGCACAGGCGCTTCACTGCTCCAGCGGGCCCGCAGGCGAGGTCGATGGCGCTGCCAATCCCCCTGCTCTTTCGGCACGTCCCCCGGCCGCCGGGACGGTCCCGCCTAGGGAGCCGTTCCCCCGACCCTCCGTCACGGCTCCAGCAGTCGGTAGGTCCGCGCCAGCCGTTCCAGCCACCACTGCCGCCGGTCCTCCGGCGCAGCAAGACGATCCAGCAGGTCCGCGTCGGGCACCACCTCGCGCACCGGGAGGCTGCCGGCCACCGGCACCAGCGGCTCCGCCGCCACGTCCGCGGCCATCAGGGACACCGTCGCCAATCCGCAGGCATACGGAAGTTCCGGCAGCGCCGCCGCGAGTGCCACGCCCGCGCGGATCCCCACGGAGGAGTCCAGGGCGGAACTGACGACGGCGGGGAGCCCGGCTTGCGCGACGATCTCCAACGCCCGCCGCACGCCCCCGAGGGGCTGCACCTTGACCACGATCAGGTCCGCGGCGTCTTCGCGGGCAACCCGCAAGGGATCCGCCGCCTTTCTCCTTCGACGGCGCCCTCTTCGATCTGCTGCAAAACCTGCCGTTGTCGAACATCCTGGCCGGCGCGGTGGCGATCCTGGCGATGGTTCTGGTAGG
>NZ_JBNHGF010000412.1:0-2364 GCF_059091005.1 Arthrobacter sp. Y3223164 | reverse complement strand
GGCCGCCAGGGCCGCTCCGGGCCAAGGCGCGGCCAGCCCGTCCGCAGGGCCCGTCTTCGGGCGGCAACCCGCCAGCAGGTAGAATGTCTGCTGGACTTCGCTCCGGGCCGGGCGGACTTTCCGCCCGCGGCCCGCCATCATCGAGGAAAGTGAAACTGTGGCCACGACCAACGACATCAAGAACGGCACCGTGCTGAAGCTGGACGGCCAGCTGTGGAACGTCATTGAGTTCCAGCACGTGAAGCCGGGCAAGGGCGGCGCGTTCGTGCGCACCAAGATCAAGAATGTCGTCAGCGGCAAGATCCAGGACAAGACGTTCAACGCCGGCCTGAAGATCGAGACCGCCACGGTTGACCGCCGCGATTACACCTACCTGTACAAGGACGGCGACGACTTCGTCTTCATGGACGTGCAGGACTACGACCAGGTCACCGTTCCCGGCCCGGTGGTCGGCGACGACGAGAACTTCCTGCTGGAAAACATCAAGGTCAACATCGCCATGCACGACGGCATCCCGCTCTACATCGAGCTGCCCGCCTCCGTGGTCATGGAGATCACGTACACCGAGCCCGGCCTGCAGGGCGACCGTTCCACCGGCGGCACCAAGCCCGCCACCGTGGAGACCGGCTACCAGATCCAGGTTCCGCTGTTCCTGGAGACCGGCACCAAGGTCAAGGTCGACACCCGCACCGGCGACTACCTGGGACGAGTCAACGACTAGTGAGTGCTCCCACTTCTGCCCGCGGCAAAGCCCGCCGCAGGGCCGTCGACGTCCTCTTTGAAGCCGAACAGCGCGGCGTGTCCCCGGCCGATGCGCTGGCCGGTCGCGGCAACACCGACCAGGTGATCAACCCCTACACCGCCCAGATTGTGGAGGGGGTCGCCGCCCTGCAGCCGACCATCGACGAGTTCCTGGCCACCTACGCCCAGGGCTGGACGCTGGAACGGATGCCCGCGGTGGACCGGATTATCCTGCGGGTCGGCTCCTGGGAACTGCTCTACAACGACGACGTCCCCGACGGCGTCGCGGTCAGCGAGGCCGTCGAGCTGGCCAAAACGCTCTCGACCGACGAGTCGCCGTCCTTCGTCAACGGGCTGCTGGGCCGGCTGCAGCAGCTCAAGCCCACGCTCCTGGCCTGACCCGGCCCGCAGCCACCATCCCCACGCGCGACGGCGGGTGCCCGCATTCCGGGCACCCGCCGTCGCCGCGTCCGGCACCTCCGCACCGCGCAGGTGAGCTTGCGCACATCGTCCGCGCATCGCCGTCGCACAGCCGTCACGAACGACAGGAGCGGAGGCGGGCATGGTAATTTTGAGGGCGCAAGCAACCTTTAAATTCCGTCCAGCGAGGCGGGGAAGGAGGCGGCAACAGATGAACACGGACCACCCGGCGCAGCCGGCATCGTCGCGCGTTGTACTTGCCGAAGCGGACATCAACCGCGCATTGACCCGTATCGCCCACGAGATCCTCGAGGCGAACAAAGGCTCCCAGGACCTGGTCCTGCTGGGCATCCCGCGCCGCGGTTACCCGCTGGCCCGGCGGCTGGCCGCCAAGATCGCCGCCGCCGACCCCTCCGTCGCCGCCGACAAAATCATCGGCCAGCTCGACGTGACCATGTTCCGCGACGACCTGCGCCGGCATCCCACGCGTTCGCCGCTGCCCACCCAGCTGCCGGCCGAGGGCATCGACGACAAGGTCGTGGTGCTGGTCGACGACGTGCTCTATTCCGGGCGCACCATCCGCGCCGCCCTGGACGCCCTGGTGGATCTGGGCCGGCCACGGATCGTGCGGCTGGCCGTGCTGGTGGACCGCGGGCACCGCGAACTGCCGATCCGCGCCGACCACGTCGGCAAAAACCTTCCCACCTCTTCCAAGGAAAAGGTCCGGGTCCGGCTGGCCGAGACCGACACCAACAACGGCGCACCGGCGGCCGACGAAGTAGTGATCGAGGACGTCAGCGCATGAAACACCTGCTCTCCACCGCGGACCTGGCCAAGCAGGACGCGGTGCAGATCCTCGACACTGCCGAGGAGATGTCCGCGGTCTCCCAGCGCGAGGTCAAGAAACTGCCCGTGCTGCGCGGCCGAACCGTGGTCAACCTCTTCTTCGAAGACTCCACCCGCACCCGCATTTCCTTCGAAGCCGCCGCCAAGCGGCTCTCGGCCGACGTCATCAACTTCGCGGCCAAGGGATCCTCGGTCTCCAAGGGCGAATCGCTCAAAGACACCGCCCAGACCCTGGAGGCGATGGGCGCGGACGCCGTCGTCATCCGGCATTGGGCCTCCGGGGCGCCGGCGCGGCTGGCCGGCTCGGCGCTGAACGGCGCGGGGTACGACTCGCCCGGGACCGTCGTCGGCCGACGG
>NZ_JBNHGF010000411.1:0-2369 GCF_059091005.1 Arthrobacter sp. Y3223164 | reverse complement strand
GCCGCTCGCGGTCCGCCGCGCAATGCCCTGCTTGCGAATGCCCGGACGACGGCGGTGCCCGCCGCTCGGCGGCACGATCTTCGCCTGGCCCGCTGAGGAGGGACGTTCCCGCGTCCGGACAGTTCACCGTAGATTGGGTCTATGGCTGAACTTTCGGCGCTGCAGCGCCTCGCGGGGAAACATGGCGTTGGCATTACCTTCCATGGCTGGGACGGGGGCGAGAAGACAGTCAGTGAGGCAACGCTGGTTTCCGTCCTCACCGCGCTGGACGTCCCCTGTGCCACCGACGACGATGTGACGGCTTCCCTCCGAGCCGCTGAACTGGTACCGGTGCAGCGCACGCTGCCGCCCGCCGTCGTCGTCCGCCAAGGCACCGCCACCGAGGTTCCGGTCAACGCGCCGCCCGGCGTCCGTCCTCGGGTCCGGATCCTGCTGGAGGACGGCTCCCGGCGCGACGTCGAGGTGCTGGCCGGCGGGTCGGAGGATGCGGAAGGTGCCCCGCCTGTTCGTTTCACGGCGGTGGTGCCGGCCGACATCCCGCTGGGCTGGCACACGCTGGAGGTAGCGGAACAGTCGGAGGGGATCGAGTCTGGGACCGGTGCGGCCCCGGCCCAGTCGGAGGCGATGGAGCCCGGAACCGGCGCGGCCGCGGAACCAGCCGACAGCGAGGCACGGTGCGCCCTCGTGGTCACCCCGCGGCGCCTGACCACCGCGGACCGCCTGCCCCGGACGTGGGGGTTGATGGCACAGCTGTACTCCGTGCGCTCGCGGTCCTCCTGGGGCATCGGCGACCTGCATGACCTGGCCAGCCTCGCCGGGACGGCTGCCGCGAAGGGCGCGGGGTTCGTCCTGATCAACCCGCTGCACGCGGCGCAGCCGAAACCGCCGGTGGAGCCCTCGCCCTACCTGCCCTCCACGCGCCGGTTCGTCAATCCCCTGTACCTGCGGGTCGAGGACGTGCCCGAAGCCAGCGGCGTCCCGCTGGCCAACAACTTCCACGACGCGAACCTGGACGCCGTCATCCTGGACCGCGACCCGGTTTTTGCGGCCAAGCTGCAGGCTCTGGAAACGGTCTTCGCGGTGCCCCGGTCCGCGGAACGGCAGCAGCGGTTCGAAGCCTTCCGCGCGCAGGAAGGCGAGGGGCTGGAGCGGTTTGCCCTGTGGTGTGCCATGGCCGAAACTGTTCCGGCCGGGGCACCGGAGTGGTCCGATGCCGCTTTCGTCGAAGCACAGCGGAGCGAGCTGAAGGACCGCATCGAGTTCCATCAATGGCTGCAGTGGCTGTGCGACGAGCAGCTCGAGGCGGCGCAGGGCAGCGCCCTCGACGCGGGAATGAACATCGGGATAGTGCACGATCTCGCCGTCGGCGTCCATCCCACCGGCGCCGATGCCTGGACGTTGCAGGATGTGCTGACCCCCGGCATCTCCGTGGGTGCGCCGCCGGACATGTTTAACCAACAGGGCCAGGACTGGTCACAGCCCCCGTGGCATCCGCACCGCCTGGCCGAATCCGGCTATGTTGCCTACCGGGACATGCTGCGGACCGTCCTGCGGCACGCCGGCGGCATCCGGGTGGACCATATCCTGGGGCTGTTCCGGCTGTGGTGGATTCCCGCCGGCAGCCCTCCCGGCGAAGGCGCCTACGTGTACTACGATCACGAGGCCTTGATAGGCATCCTCGCCCTGGAAGCGGAACGGGCCGGCGTCGTCGTTATTGGCGAAGACCTCGGGGTGTTCGAGCCGGGCGTGCAGGACTACCTGGCCGAGCGCGGCATCCTGGGGACCTCCATCCTGTGGTTTGAGTACGAGGACGGCAGCCCCCGCGCACCCGAGCGCTACCGCCGTTCCTGCCTGACCAGCGTCACCACGCACGACCTGCCGCCTACCGCCGGCTACCTGGCGGGCAAGCACGTGGAGTTGCGCGAATCGCTGGGCCTGCTGAACCGGCCGGTGGAGGAGGAACGGGCTTTGGACCAGGCAGCCCAAGAGGCAGTGCTCTCCACGGTGCGCTCGCGGGTGCCGGCCGCCCCACCGCACGACGACGGCGCCGGCCCCGCCGCCGAACAACGCACCGTCGAGGCGCTGCACGCGTTCATCACGCAGACCCCCTCGGTGCTGCTGGGCGTTGCGCTCACTGACGCTGTGGGGGAGCTTCGGACCCAGAACCAGCCGGGCACCGCGGACGAATACCCGAACTGGCGGATTCCGCTGGCCGGGCCGGACGGGGCGTCGGTCCTGATCGAGGACCTGGCCGCCAACGAGCGGTTCGACTCGCTGGTGCGCGCCCTGGGTCAGGACTAGGCGGGTCCACGCCGAGCCGGGAAGCCTCTCGCGACCCCGCCGGCGCGTCGCACCGGCGTCGGCCGGGG
>NZ_JBNHGF010000410.1:0-2373 GCF_059091005.1 Arthrobacter sp. Y3223164 | reverse complement strand
AGGACGGCGCGGGCGGCGGCAAGAAGGACGGCGCCGCGGCCGCCGGGGAGGACCACACAGATCCGGCGAGCATCGCCGTCGTCGTCAACAAGGCCCGTCCGCTCGATCCCTTGGACTACTACCCCGGAGACCTGCGCCAGCCGGCGGTGGCCCTGGGCGCGGGCGGGGAATCGGCGCTGCTGCGGGACGCTGTGGCAACTGCCACCGAGGACATGTTCAACGCGGCCGCCGCCGACGGCGCGTTCATGATCATGATCAGCGGGTTCCGGTCCTACGCGACGCAGGCCAGCACCTACAACCACTGGGTCCGGCAACACGGCAGCGAGGCCGCCGCGGACATGATTTCGGCGCGGCCCGGTTATTCGGAGCACCAAACCGGGCTGTCCCTGGACATCGGCGACGCCACCGGGATCTGCAACCTGCAGCAGTGTTTCGCCGAGACGGCGGCGGGCAACTGGGCGGCCCACAACGCCGCACGCTTCGGATTCATCATCCGCTACCGGCCCGGCGCCGAGGCCATGACCGGTTATTTGCCGGAACCCTGGCACCTGCGCTACGTGGGAAAGAAAGTGGCCGCGGACATGGCCAAACGGGGCATCGAGACGCTCGAGGAGTACTTCGGGTTGCCCGGAGCCGCCCGCTATTCGTGAGCGGCCGCAGCCGCCCATCCTGCTGCGGCCCCATCTTGCCACGGCCTCCTGCCCCTGCCCCCGCTACCCCAGGTCCCTGCCCCGAGGCGCTACATTGGCCACATGATAAACGGATTCAAAGAGTTCATCATGAAGGGCAACGTCATTGACCTTGCCGTGGCCGTAATCATCGGCGGGGCCTTCGGGAGCGTGGTCAACGCCTTGGTCAACAGCGTGCTGATGCCGTTCATCGCCGGGTTGGTCGGCTCGCCTAATTTCGACAGTTTCCTGCTCTGGAACTTCAACGGGAACAACGTCGCGTTCGGCGTCCTGCTGACCGCCATCGTGAACTTTTTGCTCATCGCCTCGGCGATCTACTTCGTCATCGTGGCACCGATGAACCACATGATCGAGCGGCGCAACCGCCGCCTGGGGATCAACAAGGAAGAAGAGGCCGTCGACCCTCAGGTCGCGCTGCTCACCGAAATTCGCGACGCACTGCAGGCACGCAACCAGGCGTAAGGGCGACGTCCGGAAGCGGGCCGCTACCGCCGCTGCCGGCCGTTCGGGCAGCGCCGCCGGGAGGGCCTGACGTTTCCGCCGGCCCGGCGTACGCTATGAGCATCACCATCGGGAGCCTGCTGGAGGGAACTCCCGACACCATCGCGCAAGAATCAGGTGAACCTCCATGCGACCCCTCCTCCCCCTTTCCCTGGCGGCACGATGTGCCGCCGCCCTGCTGACCGCCGTCGCCCTGATGCTGACGGGGCTGCCGGCTTCCGCCGGCCACGTTGTCGCCGGCACCCACGGCTCGTCACCGGAGTGTACGGACCGAATCATCGACCTGCCGGACGCGACGTCCGCGGAGGGCATCGCCGCCGGCCGTGGCAGCACCTTCTACGCCGGCGACCTGCTGGCGGGCGATATCTTCCGTGGCGACGTACGGCGGGGCACCGCCGAGAAGTTCATCGACGCACCGGACGGCCGGTTCGCCGTCGGCATGGCTGCCGACACGCGGCGGAACCTGCTCTTCGTGGCCGGCGGACCTACCGGCAAGGCCTATGTTTACAACACCCGGACCGCGGAACCTGTGGCCGAGTTCCAGTTGAACGACCCCGCCAGCTCCTTCATCAACGACGTAACCCTTGGCCGGGGCGGCGCCTGGTTTACGAACTCGCGCGAAGGCGAGCTGTACTTCGTGCCGGTCGGTCACCGCGGGCAGCTGGGCAGCCCGCGGACATTGCAACTGAGCGGCCCTGCCGCGGAAACCCCCGCGGCGTTCAACCTGAACGGCATAGTGGCGGCCGACCACGGGCGGCAGCTGATTGTGGCCCACTCGGCCAACGCTGCGCTGTATACCGTGAACCCGGCAACCGGTGCCAGCGCCGAAATCTCCGGCGTCAGCGTCCCCAACGTTGACGGGTTGGTGCTGAAGGGCCGCTGGCTTTGGGCGGTCCAAAACATGGACAACCAGATCAGCGTGATCAGGCTGGACCGCCGGATTGGCTCCGGGGAGGTCCGGTCCGTGATCACCAGTGACGCTTTCCAGACCCCGACCACCGCCGCGCTGTTCGGCCGCCGACTCGCCGTCGTGAACGCGAAGTTCGACACCGGGAACCCGCCGACGGCGGACAGCTACGAGGTGGTGCTGGTGAAGGCCCGGCGCTGAGGGCTGCCCCGCACGCGGTCCTTGGGTCCCGGCAGGTCCGCCGGCCGCCGGACCGGCTTCCCGCCCGCCCAGTCT
>NZ_JBNHGF010000409.1:0-2387 GCF_059091005.1 Arthrobacter sp. Y3223164 | reverse complement strand
CGCCAACCCGGGAAGCCTCTGACACACCCCGGATGGTTACCGTCACCGCCGGGGATTCCCTCTGGCAGCTCGCGGCCGCCGAACTGGCCGCGCCGGCTCCGATCGACAGGAGCGCCAGCAGGTCCTGATAGTTCTGCGGAGGCCACGTGGCGCCGGTGGCCAGCTCCCTCCCCGCGAGCATCAGCACGGCGGCACAAGCCGTCACCAGCCCTGTGGTTGCCAGATCGGCGGTGGTTCTGAGCATGGGAAGCGCCTCCGGAGAGAAAGGTGTTACTGCCGTTTGATGTAGTTTGGTTATGTTTAGTGCTGTTTGTTTTCCAATGGTGGCAGCTTCAAACACTTGTTGTAAAGCAGTCGGTTTTCCGTTGACGGTATGTGGTGCAGGTTCCTAGGCTGGCGCCATGCGTTGGGACGCCCTGTTTGCCGATTTGGAGACCCAGCTACACGCCGCAGGCCGGCTGGAGTTGGAAGCGGAGGTAAACGAGCGCGCCCGGATCGAGTTGGCCGCGGTGGGTCTGGCCGACCGGCTTCGGGGGCAGCTGGGCAGCAGGTTGCGCGTCCGTGCAGGCACAGACCTCAGGTTCGAGGGGACGCTGGCCCATGTCGGATCAACCTGGTTGGTGCTGTACGAGGGAGTGCGGAGCGTGCTCCTGCCGTTGGCCGCTGTCCAACTGCTCGAAGGAATGGGCCGGCATGCGGTTGCCGACTCGACCGGGGCGCGTCGGCTCGGGCTCGGATCCGCACTGCGCGCCCTTGGCCGCGACCGCGCACCGGTCGCGGTCTACCTGTCGGGCGGCCCCGGCATCCCGGCGGCCGAGGGGGTGGTCGACAGGGTCGGGGCGGACTCCTTCGACCTCGCGGCGGTGCCGTCGGGCGAGGACAGGCGCGCGGCAAATGTCCGGTCGGTCTACACGGTGCCCTTCGCGGCCATTGCGGCCCTCGTGTCGCGCAGCCCGGACTGAATGCTCATTCCGTGGTGGACTTGGCCTCTTCGATCAGCCGCCGCGTCTGGGCATACTTGTCCTGGATGTACTGGTCGAGCATGACCTGCTCGACGCGCCATTGGCCCCGGCCGCCGATCTGGATGGCGGGAAGTTCGCCGCTGCGAACCAGGGCGTACGTCTGCGACGAGGAGATCTGCAACTCCTCCGCCACATCGGACAGGGTGAGGAACCGCGGCATGGGCTGATCCTTCGGAGCGGGGACGGTTTCAGCCATTATGGCACCGTTTGACGTCGTTTGATCCAACTGGACCCGTTGCTTCTGAAAAGTTTTCCCCAGATCCGGCCCGGGTGGCCGCGGCGGTTCCCTTTCCCCTGGGCCACGACCAGAATGGTGCCACCCGCGGCCTCGGGGCCGACTCTCGGAGCGCAGGCTGGCTGTCCCCTGGGGCGCGGGAATAAGGGGGAAAAATTCGTGAGCGCTGCCATCGCAGAAAAAACCGTCGCACAGCGGTTGAAACGCCCGTCGTGGAAAGATCCCCGGTTGCTGGTGGGGCTGCTGCTCGTGGCGGCTTCGGTGGCCGGAGTCGCAGCGCTGGTCAACAGCGCGGATAAGACCACCGGTGTCCTGGCGGCCAGGACGGACATCGCGGTGGGACAACCGATCTCCGCCGCCGACGTGGTCGTCGTCGACGTTCGGCTGGGCGAGGCGGGCAGCCTTTATCTGCCGGCAGCAACGGGGTTGCCGGCAGATGCCGTCGCCACCGCGCTGGTCCGGGGCGGTGAACTGCTGCCGGCTTCCGTGCTGGGCGCCGGCGACGACTTGGACCGGAAACCGATCGGCCTGAGTATCGAGAGCCCGTTGCCCGAGGAGGCCGGTCCCGGTTCCCGGGTCGATGTATGGGTGTCGCTGCCCGACGGACGCAACGGTTTCAAGGAGCCGGAGAGGCTGCTCGAGGCGGCCGAGGTGTCGCAGTTGACGCGCGCCACCACCGCTTTCGGCTCGTCCGGGGCGGAACGGCTGCACGTCCTGGTGGATGATGACACCATGCCGGCGCTGCTGCATGCCCTCGCCAACGGGGCACGCATTAACGTGGTACTCAACCCGGCCGGTACTCCATGAGTCTGCCGGTCGTCACGCTGGGAACGGCGGCCGCCGACTTCGTGAACGGCCTGGAACGGCTCCATGGGCCTGTCACCGTGGTCCGGCGCTGCACCGACCTCGCGGAGTTGCTGGCGGCGGCGCAGTCCGGGCTGGCCCGGGCGGCCATCGTGGCGGGCCGGACGAGGGAGCTCGACGGCAGTGTGCTGGAGCGGCTGCACGGCGCCGAGGTGTCCGTGGTGGCGTTGACCGACGACGGCGGGGAACGCCTCCGGCTCGAAGCGCTCGGCATCCGCACGGGTGCCGCAACCGTTGAGCCCGTGGCCCTGGCAGCACTGGTGGCC
>NZ_JBNHGF010000408.1:0-2388 GCF_059091005.1 Arthrobacter sp. Y3223164 | reverse complement strand
CAGGTGGCCGGCGGCGCCGGGCTACGGCGTGGCGAGCGGAATGACGACGGCGAACGGCAGGCGGGGCGATTCGGCTCCGCCGGGTGCCTCGATGGAGACGGCCAGTTCTCGGCTGGTGGAGATGCCGTCGATAACCACCGGCTTGCCCGAGGTGATGTCGGCGGCGTCGATGGTGCCGGCCGACACCGGCGCCGAACCGTCCGCCGGAAGCCGCCAGACCTGGTACGTGCGCCCCTCGGACGCCTGGACGCCGTGGAACGTCAGGACGGCGGCGTTCTCGCGGAGCGACACCGAGGCGTCCACGGTGCCGCCTCCCTCCAGTTCCTGCTGGCTGGCGACGACGTCCGCGGCAGCCGTGACGTCCTGGTCCGAGGTTCCGCCCACGGTTTTCGCTACGGCGATGGCCCCCACCACCACGACGACGGCGGCCAGGGCAAGCAGCAGCCACTTCGTGACGGCCGGCATCGGCCGCCGCTCGGCGTCTTCCGATCCGCCGGTGAGCTGGTCGGCGTGCAGCACGGAGGCATCGTCATCCGGTGCGTAGTCGTTGTCCCCGGGGGAGTTACCGGGGCTGGCCAGGCGATCAGATGGCTGGGGCGTATCCATATCATTCAAGTCTATCCGTCCCCGCCGAAGGCAGGGTCCAGCCCGACACGCCGCCGCACCGAACCGCGTCGGCGCTACAGTTTGGCCCCGGCAAAACCGTGCTGCCGCCACGCCTCATAGACGGCGATGGAGGCCGCGTTGGCCAGGTTCAGCGACCGCAGCGACGGAAGCATGGGCAGGCGCAGCCGCGCCGTGACGTGCGGATCCTGTTTGACCGATGCCGGCAGACCGACCGACTCCGGCCCGAACATCAGCACGTCGCCGGGAGCGTAGGCGACGTCCGTGTAGGAGCGCTCCCCGTCGGACGCAAAAGCGAAGACCCGTTCCGGCTGCAGGGCGTCCCACGCAGCCTCCAGATCCGCGTGGACCCGGACCACGGCAAGATCGTGGTAGTCCAGCCCGGCGCGGCGCAGCTTGGAGTCTTCGAAGGTGAAGCCCAGCGGCTCGACCAGGTGCAGTTCGGCTCCGGTGACCGCGGCCAGCCGGATGGCGTTGCCGGTATTGCCGGGGATTTCGGGGGCGTAGAAGAGGATGCGGAACACGGATTACATCCTAAGCGCGCCTCAGCCGCGGCCCGGCATCCGGGCTGGCGGGCGGAGCAGCACCCGGGCGGGCGGGGAAGCACGCCGTCAGGCGTGCATGCCGCCCAGCAACCTGGCGAGCGAGGGGACGTGCACGGTGTTTGGCGCCGGGCCGGAGGACAGGAACTGTTTGAGCTCGCGCACCAGACGCGCCGCGTTGACCACGTGCACCGGGACGATCCCGTCCGGGTCGTAGCCGCGCGTGTAATCGATGACCGGTTCGTGGAGGTTCCCGTCGGCGGAGTGGATCACCGTCCAACCGGTGACATTGAGTTCCGGAAACAGTTCCTGCATCCTGCGCACCGCCGGTGCCAGCCTCGGCGGTTCCACGATCCGTCCGTCCTTGTGCAGGGTGCGGCCGTCCCAGCGGAAATTCCCCCGCGGCAGCAGCATCGAATCAATCAGTGCCAGCCGGTAGCCTGCCAACAGCGCGTGGTCGATGAAGCCGTTGTCCGCCGGCGAGTGCAAGCCGTTGACCAGCCGTGCGGACGGGATGGCCGGCAGGATCTGCCGGCTGATCAGCTGCGCCGTCAGCGCCTCGCGCCGCAGTCGGGCCCCGGCGCCGAAGATGCCACGCTTCCGCGGCGCCCCATGGATGTGTTGGCGGGCGATGTTCTCCGGCAATGCAGGGGACCCGTCCGGGGAGCCGTAGGCGGGAACATAGACGGGGGAGTCCGACGCCGACGGCCCGCGTTGTCCGGGCGCAGAGTGCCGGGGGCCGGGGCCGGCCGCGAAGGTTCCGGTGCTGTCCGTCGGGGCGCCCGGGCCGGCGGCACCGTAGGAACGGTCGTAGCGGGACCTGGCCTGCGGGTTGCTGAGGACTTCGTAGGCCTGGCTGACGCGGCGGAACTCGGCGGCATCCCCGCCATGGTCCGGGTGCGTGGCGCGGGCGGCCCGGCGGTACGCGGCCTTGATCTGGTGCGCCGTGGCATTAACCGGCAACCCCAGGACGTCGTAGTGGGATAGGGGAATCACCGGCCGCCTCTCTGTCGGGTCTCGGGAGTCCTGCGCGAAGCCAAGTGTAACCGCCGGCCGCCTGTGTCGTACCGCGACCGCGGGCCGCCGCGATGCCACAATGATCTGCTGTGACCTCGCTGCCGTCCTCTGCGCCGATCGCCGTCGCGGTCAACCCCCGTGCGTCCTTTGGAACGGCCGCCGGTGCGGGAGCGGAGGTCATGGCCGAGCTCGCCCGGCGTGGCCG
>NZ_JBNHGF010000407.1:0-2390 GCF_059091005.1 Arthrobacter sp. Y3223164 | reverse complement strand
GACCCTCCGCCGCCGCCGGCCAGGCCCAGCTTGGACGAGCAGGCGGGCCAGGCGCCCCAGCCCTGGCTGTCCAGGACGTTCTCGGCCACGGCAATTTGCTCGGCGCGGCTTGCATCAGCGGCAGAACCGCTGCCGCCGTTAGCCGCCCACGTCCCCGGGGCGAACTGCAGGCCGCCGGAGTAGCCGTTGCCGGTGTTGATGTTCCAGTCGCCGCCGGATTCGCACTGGGCCAGTGCGTCCCAGGTTGCCCCATCGGCGGCGTTCGCGGCCGGTCCGACCAGCGCAACGCTGGCTCCTGTCAGGGCGACGGCGGCGAGGCCGCCACGCAGGGCACGGCTGAGGTTCAGGTTTTTGTTTGGATTCACAATGCTCCGTTGAGGCCGCCTCGTGCTCAGTCCGTCCCCGAACGTCTCCGCACCGCCGTCAGCCACTCGCATAATCGAGGTCATGTGGACGTCTGCCATTCTGACGGCGAAAGGCGTGGGCAGCGTCCGGGCATTCCATGGGTAGTTCATGCCGGAAGTTCCGGCATCCCCTGGCACGGTCATCTCGCCCGCGCACGAACTGCACGTTACCGTAAAGTAACCAACGTTGCAAAACCGTGATCTGCCACCAGCGTGTCGGTGCGCGCGGCGGCTCGAATTACGGCTAGGCGGGCCCGCGCCCCTATGGGCCCTTCCCACTGCCCGGCCCAGCACGTAGCGTGGGGATTCCTATTCGATCGGAAGGTTTTCCCATGGCAGAGAATCCCAGTCCCATTGACATCCAGAAGGCGCTGGGCGGCGTGGACTACCCGGCATCCGCCGCCGACCTGGTGAAGAAGGCGGAACAATCCGGAGCCGGGGACGACGTCCTCTCGGCGCTCAAGAATCTCCCCGACAAGCAGTACGAAAGCCCGGCCGAGGTCAGCAAAGCGGTAGCCGGCAACTAGCGCCCTCGGCCGGCAGCCCTGTCCACCGGCACCACCTCGACGTCGAAGAGGCGGCCGCCGTCGGCCGTCGCGGTCATGTACGTGCAGACCGGCTGGCGGCGGCGGTCCGTGGGCGAACCCGGGTTCAGCAGCCGCAGGCCGCCGGGCGTCGTGGTGTCCCAGGGGATGTGGCTGTGGCCAAACACCAGCACGTCGGCATCGGGGAAGCGAGCTTGGCAGCGCTGTTCGCGCCCCTTTGCCGCCCCGGTTTGGTGCACCATGGCGAACCGGACCCCGGCGATCGTCGCCCGGGCAATCTCGGGCAGCCGCGCGCGCAGGTCATCGCCGTCGTTGTTGCCGTACACCCCGACCAGCCGCCGGCTCCGCTCTTCCAGGTCGTTGAGCAGCCCCGCGGTGACCCAGTCGCCGGCGTGGAAGACGACGTCGGCCGCCTCCACCGCGTCCCACACCTGGTCCGGGAGGTGCCGCGCCCGCTTCGGCACGTGGGTGTCCGCCAGCAGCAGCAATGAGGTGGCCATACCGGCATCCTCGCATATCGGGTCAGAGGCCGAAGGCCATCCGCAGCCCGAGCGCCAGCATGACGACGGCGATCAGCCCGTCGAGCAGTCGCCAGGAGCCGGGCCGGGCGAAGAAGGGCCGCAGCAGCCGGGCGCCGAAGCCGAGGGCGCCGAACCAGATGAGGCTGCCCGCCACGGCGCCGGCGCCGAAATACCAGCGCAGTTCCGGCCCCTGGGTGTTGGCGATGGAACCAAGCAAGAGCACCGTGTCCAGATACACGTGCGGGTTCAGCCAGGTCAGGGCCAGCGCCGTGGCAGCCGTTGCGGCCAGTCCCCCGCCGGAGCGATTGGCCGAGGCGGTCAGCACTCCCGGCCTGATTGCCCGTTTGGCGGCGAACACCGCGTAGGCCAGCAGGAACGCCGCGCCGCCCAGGCGGATGACGTCCACAACCGCCGGAGCGGCCTGGATCACGGCACCGATGCCGGCAATGCCGGCGGTGATCAGCACTGCATCGGACACCGCGCAGATGAGAACGACGACGCCGATGTGCTCGCCGCGGATGCCCTGGCGCAGCACGAAGGCGTTTTGCGCCCCGATGGCGACGATCAGGGCCAGCCCGGTTCCCAGGCCCAACAAAACGGTGGGAGCAATAGCGGTGGTCACAACAGTCGACGCTACTGACAACGCGTGCATCAGTACAGCTAAAGAAACTTGCGTTACGTAAGCTTGCCTTATGCAGCCGTTCCAGTTCGACCACCTGGCGACCTTCGCCGTCGTCGTTCAGGAGGGCAGCTTCGATGCCGCCTCCCGCGCCCTCCACGTGACGCCCTCGGCCGTGTCCCAACGGATCAAGGCGATGGAGCAGGCGGCCGGGCAGGTCCTGCTGCAGCGCACCGCCCCGGTGCGAACCACTGCGGCCGGAGACGTGGTCCTGCGGCTGGCGCGGCAGGTGCGGGTCCTG
>NZ_JBNHGF010000406.1:0-2413 GCF_059091005.1 Arthrobacter sp. Y3223164 | reverse complement strand
GGCGTCCAGCAGTGCGGCCCTCCGGGTGGCCTTGGCCAGGCTGCGGCCGGTCTGGCGCGTCACGGCGGCGGCATGCGGTGCTGGGGGCATGGATCGGTTCCTTCGAGAAGGTGCCGAATAAGTGCTGGACAAGACACTTAACGGCCACTAGCCTGATTTCAGTTAGTACAGACTAACCAAAATGCGTCCTTCAGGCCAGTCGCCCCCAGCGGGCGGCGGGCGTGGGCGCGCGACGGCTTCGGCCAGGAAGGTGTCGATGGAGACACTGGCTTCCCGGGTGGACACTACCAGTGACAGTTTCCGGGCCAACGACGAGCAGCAGCGCCGGCTGGCTGCCGAACTGCACGCCCGCCTGGCCTCGGTGGCGGCGGGCGGGCCGGAGGGCTCACGCCGGCGCCACCTGGAGCGGGGCAAGCTGTTGCCGCGGGACAGGGTCGACACGCTGCTGGACGAGGGCAGCCCGTTCCTGGAAATCGCGCCGCTGGCCGCAGAGGGAATGTACGACGGCGATTCGCCGGGGGCGGGGATGATCGCCGGCATCGGCCTGGTGCACGGCCGCCACGTGCTGGTGGTCTGCAACGATGCGACCGTCAAGGGCGGCACCTACTATCCGATGACGGTTAAGAAACACCTGCGCGCCCAGGAGGTGGCGCTGGAGAACAACCTGCCGTGCATCTACCTCGTGGACTCCGGCGGCGCGTTCCTCCCCAAGCAGGACGACGTCTTCCCGGACCGCGAGCACTTCGGCCGCATCTTCTACAACCAGGCGCGGATGTCGGCGGCTAAAATCCCGCAGATCGCCGCGGTGCTCGGTTCCTGCACGGCCGGCGGCGCCTACGTTCCGGCGATGAGCGACGAAACCGTGATCGTCCGCGGCCAGGGCACCATCTTCCTGGGCGGCCCGCCGCTGGTGAAGGCGGCCATCGGCGAAGTTGTCACCGCGGAGGAACTCGGCGGCGGCGAACTGCATGCGCGGACCTCGGGGGTGACCGACCACCTGGCCGAGAACGATGTGCACGCGCTGGAGATTGTCCGCGACATCGTGGCCACGCTCCCGTGCTGGACACCGGCCTGGGAGACGGCGCCCGTGGAGGCCCCGGCGGCCGAACCGCAGGAAATTTACGGAGCCGTTCCGGTGGACGTCAACGCCGCCTACGACGTCCGCGAGGTCATCGCCCGGTTGGTGGACGGCAGCCGCTTCCACGAGTTCAAGCGGGAGTACGGCACCACGCTGGTCACCGGGTTCGCCCGGCTCCACGGGCATCAGGTGGGCATCGTGGCGAACAACGGGGTGCTCTTTTCCGAATCTGCCCTCAAGGGCGCGCACTTCATTGAACTCTGCGACCAGCGCGGCATCCCGCTGGTTTTCCTGCAGAACCTTTCCGGCTTCATGGTGGGCCGCGACTACGAGGCCGGCGGCATCGCCAAGCACGGCGCCAAGATGGTGACGGCCGTCGCGACCGCCCGGGTGCCGAAGCTGACCGTGGTGATCGGCGGGTCCTTCGGCGCCGGCAACTATTCCATGTGCGGCCGCGCCTACTCGCCGCGCTTCCTCTGGATGTGGCCGGCCGCTCGCATTTCGGTGATGGGCGGCAACCAGGCCTCCTCCGTCCTGGCCACCGTCAAACGGGACCAGTTGGAGGCCCGCGGGGAGGAGTGGAGTGCCGAGGCCGAGGAGGCGTTCAAGGCCCCCATCCGGGAGCAGTACGAAGCGCAGGGCAACCCGTATTACTCCACCGCCCGGCTCTGGGACGACGGGATCATCGACCCGGCGCAGACCCGGACCGTGCTCGGCCTCGCCCTTGACGTCTGCGCCAACAGTCCCTTGCCCGAGACCGCCTTCGGCCTGTTCAGGATGTGATCGAAAGTGTTTGAAACCGTCCTGGTGGCCAACCGCGGCGAAATCGCCTGCCGGGTCATCCGCACGCTGCGCGCCATGGGCATCCGGGCCGCGGCCGTCTATTCGGATGCCGACGCCGGGGCCCGCCACGTGCGCGAGGCGGACATCGCGGTGCGGATCGGGCCCGCCCCGGCCACCGAGAGCTACCTGCGCATCGACGCGGTGATTGAAGCCTGCAAGGCCACGGGCGCCGAGGCCGTCCACCCCGGCTACGGCTTCCTCAGCGAGAACGTGGCGTTCGCCCAGGCGCTGGAGGCGGCCGGCATCGTGTTCATCGGACCCAACGTGGGGGCGATCGGGATCATGGGGGACAAGATCCGCTCCAAGAACCACGTGGCATCGCATGGGGTCCCGGTCATTCCCGGGATCGCGGAACCGGGGCTGGACGACGACGGGTTGGTCCGGGCCGCCGAAGAGGTCGGCTACCCGCTGTTGATCAAGCCGTCGGCCGGCGGCGGCGGCAAGGGGATGATGGCCGTGCAGCGGCCCGAGGAACTGCGCGCCGCGCTCGCC
>NZ_JBNHGF010000405.1:0-2431 GCF_059091005.1 Arthrobacter sp. Y3223164 | reverse complement strand
TGCTGGCCCAGCGGCTGCTGGCCGACGACGTGGCGGCCGCCGGCATCAGCCTGGTCAGCGGCGGCACCGACGTGCACCTGGTCCTGGTGGACCTGCGCAACTCGGAACTGGACGGCCAGCAGGCCGAGGACCGGCTGCACTCCATCGGCATCACCGTCAACCGCAACGCGGTCCCGTTCGATCCGCGCCCGCCGATGGTTTCCTCCGGCCTGCGGATCGGCACCCCTGCCTTGGCCACCCGCGGCTTTGGCGCCGCCGAATTCACCGAGGTGGCAGACATCATTGCCGCCGCCCTGACCCGTGCACCGGACGAGGAGCTGCTCACCGAGCTCCGCGGCCGCGTGGCCCTGCTGGCGGAGAAGTTCCCGCTCTACCCCAACCTGAACGCCGAGCCGAACGGAGCCGAATAATGGCCGATCTGCTGCCCGAGCACCCGGACTTCCTCTGGCGGAATCCGGAGCCGAAATCCTCGTACGACGCCGTGATCGTCGGCGGCGGCGGCCACGGCCTGGCCACCGCCTACTACCTGGCCAAAAACCACGGCATGACCAACATCGCGGTGCTGGAACGCGGCTGGCTGGCCGGCGGCAACATGGCCCGCAACACCACGATCATCCGCTCCAACTACCTCTGGGACGAGAGCGCGGGAATCTACGAGCACTCGCTCAAACTCTGGGAGCAGCTGCCGGAGGAACTGGAATACGATTTCCTCTTCTCCCAGCGCGGCGTGATGAACCTGGCGCACACCCTGCAGGACGTGCGCGAGAGCATCCGCCGGGTGAACGCCAACCAGCTCAACGGCGTGGATGCCGAGTGGATCACCCCGGACCAGATCAAGGAACTGTGCCCCATCATCAACACCGGGGACGACATCCGCTATCCGGTCATGGGTGCCACCTACCAGCCCCGCGCCGGCATCGCCAAGCACGACCACGTGGCCTGGGCCTTCGCCCGCAAGTGCGACGAGATGGGCGTGGACATCATCCAAAACTGCGAGGTCACCGGATTCCTCAAGGACGGCGACCGGGTTGTCGGCGTCGAAACCAGCCGCGGCCGGATCAACGCCGGCAAGGTCGGCCTGGCCGGCGCGGGACACAGCTCGGTGCTCGCCGAACTGGCCGGCTTCGAGCTGCCCATCCAGTCGCACCCGCTGCAGGCGCTGGTCTCCGAGCTGCACGAGCCGGTCCACCCCACGGTGGTCATGTCCAACCACGTCCACGTCTACGTCTCCCAGGCACACAAGGGCGAACTGGTCATGGGCGCGGGCATCGACACCTACAACGGCTACGGCCAGCGCGGCGCCTTCCACGTCATCGAGGAACAGATGGCGGCCGCCGTCGAGCTCTTCCCGATCTTCGCCCGCGCCCACGTGTTGCGGACCTGGGGCGGCATCGTCGACACCACGATGGACGCCTCGCCGATCGTGTCCAAGACGCCGATCGACCAGCTCTACGTGAACTGCGGCTGGGGCACCGGCGGGTTCAAGGGAACGCCGGGCGCCGGCTACACCTTCGCCCACACCATCGCCACGGACGAACCGCACCCGCTGAACGCGCCATTTGCCTTGGACCGGTTTGAGACCGGACACCTCATCGACGAACACGGCGCCGCCGCCGTGGCCCACTAGGAAGGAAGACCGAGATGCTTCTGATCGAATGCCCCTGGTGCGGGCCGCGCGACGAGACCGAATACCACTACGGCGGCCAGGCCCACGTCGCCTACCCGGCGGACCCGAACCAGTTGAGCGACGCGGAATGGGCGAAGTTCCTCTTCTACCGCGCCAACCCCAAGGGCCTGTTCGCCGAACGCTGGGTGCACAGCACCGGCTGCAGGCGCTGGTTCAACGCGGTGCGCGACACCGTCAGCTACGAATTCAAAGCCGTGTACAAGCCCGGCGAGAAACCACCGATCGAACTCGGCAGCCTCGCGGGTGCCAAGGCCCAGCCGGCCGAAGGAGGAGCGAAATGACCGCCACCGGCAACATCGCCAACCAGTCCCAGCGGCTTGCCGCCCCCGCCGGCGCCGCTGCCCGGATCGACCGGAACAAGCCGCTGAACTTCACGCTCGACGGCGACACCTACACCGGCTACGCCGGGGACACGCTGGCCTCCGCACTGCTCGCCGCCGGGAAGGTCACGGTGGGCGACTCGCTCTATCTCGGCCGCCCGCGCGGCATCATGTCGGCCGGCGTGGAAGAGCCCAACGCCCTGGTCAAGGTCAGTGCCCGCTACACCGGGCACGTTGACGAGTCCATGCTGCCGGCGACGGCTTTGGAGCTGACGGACGGCATGGACGCCAGGCTGCTGAGCGGCCTGGGCCAGCTGGATCCCCGCACGGACGAGGCCGTCTACGACCGCAAGTACGTGCATACCGACGTGCTGGTGGTCGGTGCCGGCCCGGCCGGCCTGGCCGCGGCACGCGAGGCAGCCAA
>NZ_JBNHGF010000404.1:0-2434 GCF_059091005.1 Arthrobacter sp. Y3223164 | reverse complement strand
GCGACGCCCGCGGAACGTTCCGAGGCCCTGCTGAAGCTGGCGGCCGAACTGGACCGCAGGGCCGCGGAACTGGCGGCGGTGGAGACCGCGCAGACCGGCAAGAGCATCCGCCTGGCCACCGGATTCGACGTTCCCGGGACGGTCGACAACGCGGCGTTCTTCGCGGGCGCGGCGCGCCAGTTGCAGGGAGTGGCGGCCGGTGAATACGGCACCGGCGGCACCTCGATGATCCGGCGCGAGCCGATCGGCGTGGTGGGTTCCGTGGCGCCGTGGAACTACCCGCTGCAAATGGCCGCGTGGAAGATCCTTCCGGCGATCGCCGCCGGCAACACCATTGTGCTCAAGCCCTCCGAGCTCACGCCTGGCACCAGCCTGATCTTCGCCGAAGCCGCTGCCGCGGCCGGAATACCGGACGGCGTGGTCAACATTGTCACCGGCAGCGGCCGGGAAGCGGGCGAGGCTCTGGTGACCCACCCGGATGTGGCCATGACGTCCTTCACCGGCTCCACCGCCGTCGGACGCCGCATCATGGCGCTGGCCGCGGCGCGGGGGAACCGCGTGCACCTGGAGCTGGGCGGCAAGGCACCGTTCGTGGTGTTCGACGACGCGGACCTGGAAGCCGCCGCGCACGGGGCGGTGGCCGGCTGCACCATCAACGGCGGCCAGGACTGCACCGCCGCCACCCGGGCGTACATCCAGCGGCCGCTGTTCGACGCTTTCACCGCACGGGTCGCCGAGCTGATGGAACTGGTAGTGGTGGGCGACCCGACCGACGATGCCACCGACATGGGCTCCCTGATCAGCCGAGCCCACCGGGACAAGGTGGCGGGTTTCGTGGACCGGGCGCGGGACGCGGGGGCGAAGATCCTGGCCGGCGGCGCGGCTCCCGGCGCCGACCTGGCGGACGGCGCCTACTACCGGCCCACGCTGGTCAGCGGCATCGGGCAGGACGCGGAAATAGTCCGCGAGGAGGTCTTCGGCCCGGTGCTGACCGCGATCCCGTTCGACACCGACGGCGAGGGCCTCGCACTGGCCAATGACACCCAGTACGGGCTGGCTGCCTCCGCGTGGACCAGCAGCCTGGCCCGTTCGCTGCGCGCATCGGCCGAGATCCAGGCCGGCTGCGTCTGGATCAACGACCACATCCCGATCGTCTCCGAAATGCCGCACGGCGGGTACAAGGCGTCCGGTTTCGGCAAGGACATGTCCGCCTATTCGCTGGAGGACTACACGAACATTAAACACGTGAGCATGGGCAGCGACCCGGCCGCGCACAAGGAATGGCAGGACACCGTGTTCCGCTACCGCGGCTGATCGGCACCCGGCGGCACGCCGTCGCGGAGACACGTCGTCCTGGGCTGCCGCCGCCCGTAGGAAGCGGGAACAGTAGCGCGGGGCTCACCTTAACGCGCGCCGGAACGTCTGCACGGGAGAGAATGAAAGCGGACGAAGGAGCGCCATGACCCGCGTGCACACCCTCATCGACACCCCGCTTGGGGAACTGACGGCCGTCGCCGAGGACGGGTCGCTGACCGCGCTCTACTTCCCGGGCCAGAAGCGGCTGCCGGCTGCCGACACGTTCGGCGAGCGCACCGCCGTCGGCCGCGAAGCAGTCTTTGCAGCAGCCTCTGCGCAACTGGACGAGTACTTTGCCGGCGGGCGCAGGGAGTTCGACCTGCCCCTGGCGCCGAAGGGCGACCCCTTCAAGCAGAAGGTGTGGGCCCTGCTGCGTCACATCCCCTACGGCCAGGTCCGCTCCTACGGCCAGCTGGGGGCCGAGCTGGGCGACCCGCACCTGGCCCAGGCCGTCGGCCATGCCAACGGCCAGAACCCGCTGTCCATCGTGGTGCCGTGCCACCGGGTGGTCGGAGCGGACGGATCGCTGGTGGGTTATGCCGGCGGGCTGGAACGGAAACGCTTCCTGCTGGAGCTGGAAGAGCCGGCGGACCAGAAAGCGGGCAAGCTTTTCTGATGCCCGCCTCACGGAATGCGCCCCGCGGGCGTCTACAAGGTGTGCAGATGAAACCCTTCGAGCAACTGGTCAGCGACCACGGCGCCACGGTGCTGCGCGTCTGCCGGGTGGTGCTGGGCCCCGGGCCGGACGCCGAGGATGCCTGGTCGGAGACCTTCCTGTCCGCGCTCAGGGCCTATCCGGGGCTGCCCGCCGCCGCGAACCATGAGGCCTGGCTGGTCACCATCGCCCACCGCAAGGCCATCGACGTGGTCCGGCGGCGGGAGCGCGCTCCGGTGCCGGCAGGGTATCTGCCCGAGTCGCCGTCGACGTTGGGAATCCCCGGGAATGACGACGACGAACTGCACCAGGCCGTCGCTGGCCTGCCCCTGAGGCAGCGCGAAGCGGTCGCGCTGCATTACCTGGCCGGGTTGCCGTACGCCGAAGCCGCCGCACTGACCGGCTCCACCACCGGAGCCGTCC
>NZ_JBNHGF010000403.1:0-2438 GCF_059091005.1 Arthrobacter sp. Y3223164 | reverse complement strand
CGGCGGCGGCGCCACCGCCGCGGAAGGTGCGGCGGTAGGACGCCGGGCTCACGCCAACGGACCTGGCGAAATGGTGGCGCAGCAGCACCGCCTGGCCGAACCCGGTGATCCGGGCGATCTCCTCGATGTTCAGGTCCGATTCCTCAAGCAGTTCCTGCGCACGCAGCACCCGCTGGGCGTTGATCCATGCCGCCGGCGTCGCGCCGGTCTCGGCCCGGAACCGGCGGGCGAAGGTGCGCTCGGACATGTGGACCCGCGCGGCCAGCTGGGCAACGCTGACGTCCTGGGCCAGGTTCTCGGACAGCCAGGCCAGCAGGTCCTTGAGGGTGTGGCAGCCGGCCAGCGACATGGGCCGGTCAATATATTGCGACTGGCCCCCGGCCCGATGCGGCGGCACCACCATGTCCCGGGCGATGGCCGACGCCACGGATGCCCCGAGTTCGGTCCGGACCAGGTGCAGGCAGGCGTCGATTCCGGCGGCGGTGCCGGCGCTGGTGATGATGCGCTCGTCCTCCACGTACAGCACGTTTTCGTCGACGTCGACCTGCGGATATTCGGCGGCCAGCTGGTGCGAGTACTGCCAGTGGGTGGTGGCGCGCCGGCCGTCCAACAGCCCAGCTTCAGCCAGCACAAAGGCCGCCGAGCACACGGACAAGACCCAGGCGCCGCGGGCGTGGGCCGCCCGCAGGGCCTGCAGAAGTGCTTCGGGGGCCTGGTCCATGCGCTGGTACGGCACCACCACCACGAGGTCCGCGTCGTCGGCGGCCTCCAGCCCGACGGCGACATTGAGGGAGAATCCCAGCTTGCTGCTGACGACCCCGGGCTCGGGAGTGCAGATCCGGAAGTCGAACGCCGGAACGCCGGTCCCCCGGTCGGAACGGTCGATGCCGAAGACTTCGCAGACCACCCCGAATTCGAACGGCGCAGCTCCCGGAAGCACCACCACGGCCACCTTTTTCAGCATGCCCCCAGTATGGCAGTTTTTTATGCTTTATGGTCGTTTCTGCCACTCTTTTTTTGCCGGCAGCAGGACCACCATGGAGGCATGGAACTCCTCCTGATTACCGCACTGGCACTCCTCGTCATCATCGAAACCCTCCGGCTGATCCTGCGTGACGGACGGGGCAACACCCCGCCGGAACGCTCACAGGCCGACTGGACGGCCGGCTCCACCCCGAGCCGCCCCTACACCGACCTCGCCCGGCTGGCCTGACCCGGCCACCCCTCCGCGGGTTCCTGACGAAGGGACCCGCGGGCCGAACCCTCTGAAGCACCCCGCGGGACCCGGCCCTCTGATGGGACCCGCGGGCCGAACCCTCTGAAGCACCCCGCGGGATCCGGCCCTCTGATGGGACCCGCGGGCCGGACCCTCTTTACGGCTCCCTACTGGCGGTGGGCGAACAGGTCGCGCAACAGCGCGATCTCGGCCAGGTGATGAATCATTTCCCGGTTGATGTGCAGCACCAGCGTCCCCATGGAGCGATCGGCATAGGGGCCTTCGGCCGGCCCGCAGGGCGCCGCCAGCCCCTCGACGCCGAGTCCCCGGACCCCCGCGGTCCAGTGCGCATAGTATTCGTCCAGCAGTTCCAACGCGCCCGACGCCGTGCCCGGATAGTCGAACGATTCGTAGCTGACCGGCGGCCCGCCGAAGTGCGAGGCGTTACGGCTGCCCAGCACGCCCACCAGAATGTGGCCCAGCCGCCAGGCGACGGTGGTCACCGGCGGCGGCACCGGCTCCGGAAGTCCGAAGTCGATCGTGAAAATGCCGGCGCCCACCGCCATCGGGGCGGTACTGGTCCCGCGGTGCCGCACGTTCCAGCAGCCCTCGGCGGGCTCCCAGAAGTACTCTTCGTCGGTGAGCCCCTCCAGCCGCGGCCGGGCCTGGGCGTCCCAATGCCACGTCAGCTGCTCGAGCAACTCCTCGGCTGCATTGAAAGACATGCCCGCTCCTCCCAACGGCGGCTCCCCGCCTGGGGAGCCCGGGAATCCATCATGCCGGGCGGCCGGCTGTTTGCCCATAGTCGGGACGCACCCCCTGCAACCGGGCAGGTTGCCGACGCCGGGCCCCCTGCATCACGGACCGTTCCTGTCCTGAATTGGGACTAGAGTGGCCCTGTTGCCGGAACGACCGGCACCCGCGCGTGCTGCACGATTCGGCACGCTTCGGCTGCTGAAGTCAGGTGGGCCATGCTCGAAACATCCGCGCGGCTGCTGCAGTTGCTCTCCCTGCTTCAGATGCGCCGGGAGTGGACCGGGTCCGCCCTGGCCGGGCGGATGGGTGTCACCGAACGGACGGTGCGCCGCGACATCGGCAAACTCCGCAGCCTCGGGTATCCCATCAATGCGTCCCCCGGCGTGGCCGGCGGCTACCAGCTGGGCGCGGGCGCGCAGCTTCCGCCGCTGCTGCTCGACGACGACGAAGCCCTCGCCGTCGCGCT
>NZ_JBNHGF010000402.1:0-2453 GCF_059091005.1 Arthrobacter sp. Y3223164 | reverse complement strand
CAGGCGCTGGCCTGGCTGCTGGCGTTCGCCTTCGGCTTCACCGTCCCGGACTTCGGCGGCGGCGCCGGAGAGGGCGCGTCCATCATGTCGCTGCTGGCCGGTCCGTCCGCCTTGGGAATGTCCACCGCGCTGTGCAACCCGTTCGGGATCATCGCCGTCGGGCTGGCCATCGCGGCCACGGTTTTCGCCTACCGGGCCGCGGGCCATGCGCGTCGCGGCGTCACCGCCGACGGCCCCTGACGCAGGCGGGCCTGATGGTGCGCCTTAGGCCTGCTGTGTGTACCGGGCTTCGCCGTTGCGCCGGACGTGACTGCGGGCATGCTCGACCGCCGCTTCCAGGTCGCCGAACAGGTGCCTGTCGTGGCGCAATGACTCCAAGACCCCGACCCGGCGGGCCAACTCCACATGGCGTTCCTGGATCCCCTTGATGAGCACGGTGACGCCGCGGCGCTCCAGCGCCGTGACCAGGTCGGCCACGACTTTGGCCCCGGTCGCGTCGAGGATCTGCAGCTGGGACATCCGGATGATCACCACCTGCACATTGCGGATGGAAGAGACTCGCTCCAGCACCCGGTCGGCCACGCCGAAGAACAGGGCGCCGTCGAGTCGGAAGACTGCGATCTGCTCGTCGCCGTCTGCGGCCGGTCCGGGGATCTCCTCCCGGTGGACACCGCTGGAATTCCCCAACGCCCTCAGCGCGAAGAACCCGGCGAAGACGATGCCGATCACCACGGCCTGGATCAGGTCGAAGGACACCGTGACGACCGCGGTGACGATGAAGACCGTGGTGTCCGCCCGGGTGGAGCCGAAGACGCTGCGCAAGGTGTTCAGCGAGACCATGCGGACGGCGGTCACCATCAGCACGCCGGCCAGCGCCGCCAGCGGGATTTGCGAGACGGGCCCGGTCGCCAGGTACACGACGCCCAGCAGCACCAGGGAATGCACGACGACGGAGGCCCGGGTCCGCCCGCCGGCGCGGATGTTTACTGCCGTCCGGGCGATGGCCCCGGTGGCAGGCATCCCACCGAAGAAGCCGGAGGCAACCGAGGCCAGGCCCTGGCCCACCAGCTCCCGGTCCGCGTCGTAAGGGCCCGTGTCGGAGATGGATGCGGCCACCCGGGCCGAGAGCAGGGATTCGATGGCAGCAAGTGCCGCGACGGTGAGGGCAGGCCCGGCCAATGCGCCCATCAGGGCCAGGTCGACGGCGGGCAGGGACGGGGCCGGCAAGGAGCTGGGTAGCTCGCCGATCCGTGCAACGTCCAAATTCATCAGTTGGGCCACAAGCGTGGCGACGATGATCCCGATGATGGAGCCGGGCAGCTGTGGATTGATCTTCGGCGCGGCCACCATGATGCCGGCCACGATCCCCGCCAGGATGACGGGCCAGAACAAGCCCGCCATGGATGCGGTGCCCAAGGCCTCGACCGCCGACACGGCCGCGTTGGAGCTGGGCCCCGGTGCGGTCCCGAAGGCGGCCGGCACCTGCTGCAGGAAGATGATGACGGCGATGCCCAACGTGAAGCCCTCGATGACCGGCCACGGTATGAAGCTGACGGCACGGCCCAGTTTCAGCACACCGGCGGCGGCCACCATGACGCCGGCCATGAGCGTCAGCAGCGCGAGCGACGATATCCCGTGGCTGGCGATGACCGGCGCAAGTACCACCACCATGGCGCCGGTGGGTCCCGACACCTGGATGTTGGAACCACCGAAAACGGCAGCGACGATGCCGGCGACGATCGCGGTGATCAATCCCGACGCGGCGCCGGCACCCGAACTGACACCGAATGCCAAGGCCAGCGGCAGGGCGACGATACCCACGGTCACGCCCGCCACCAGGTCGTTCCGCCAGGTGCGCGGCAGCTCCGCGTAATCGGCCTTGCCGGGTAGCAGGGCGGCGGCCGCCCTCAACGACTTCATGGAGCCGGTTCCGGCTCGGTGCCCGCGTCCCGGGCTGATGCCGTCGAGCCGTTGTCGGCCGCACCGAAGCCGGCCAGTTGCTGCGTGGCCGTGTGCAGGAGCTGCTGCAGGAGGCTGCGCGCCACGGTCAGCAGGTCGGCCACCTGAGGGTACGCCAGGCGGTAGAAGACCTGCACGCCCCGGCGTTCGGCCAGGACGAGGTTGTGCCGGCGCAAGACGGACAGGTGCTGGGACAGGTTGGAGGCCTCTTGGCCCGTCTCGTTCATCAGCTCGGTCACGGTTACCTCGGGAGCGTCCGCAAGCAGTTCCAGCACCCGGATCCTGACCGGATGGGACAGCCCCTTGAACAAGTTGGCCTTGACTTCGTACAGCGGGGCGTCGGCAGCGGCGAATGGGTTCACGAGGGCTCCCTACAGTTCATTACTTTAGAAAGCCATCATATAGCGGGAGCAGCGGCTACGCTAAGGGGCTGCGACACGGCCCAAGCGGGCCTTGCCGCGCCATCCCGCCGCTCGCCTAGCCGCGCGGGCCCG
>NZ_JBNHGF010000401.1:0-2455 GCF_059091005.1 Arthrobacter sp. Y3223164 | reverse complement strand
GGTGCCTGGGCGCCCTCCTACGGGCCGGGCGCGTCGATGGCCGATCCGGCGCCGGCCGCCACCCCGCGGCAGGGCGAAATCCCGGCAGAATACCGGCTGGCCGGCGATGCGGAGCTCGAGGAGCGGATCCTGGCCGCCAAGGCAAAGCTGGGCGACAAGCTGGTCATCCTCGGCCACTTCTACCAGCGCGACGAAGTGGTCAAATACGCCGATTTCGTGGGCGACTCGTTCCAGCTGGCGCGGGCCGCCAAGGAAAAGCCGGAGGCCGAAGTCATCGTCTTCTGCGGCGTGCACTTCATGGCGGAAACCGCCGACATGCTTTCCGGGCCCGAACAGGCCGTGATCCTGCCGAACCTGGCCGCCGGCTGCTCCATGGCGGACATGGCGGACATCGACTCGGTGCAGGCCTGCTGGGACCAGCTCGCCGGCGTGCTCGGCAGCGGTCCGGACGCCGACGGCAAGGTCCCAGTCATCCCGGTCACCTACATGAACTCGTCGGCCGCGCTCAAGGGCTTCTGCGGAGAGAACGGCGGGATCGTCTGCACGTCCTCGAACGCCGAGACAGTGCTGGAGTGGGCCTTCGAGCGCGCCCACCGGGTCCTCTTCTTCCCCGACCAGCACCTGGGCCGCAACACGGCCAAGGCCATGGGCGTGCCGCTGGAGCAGATGCCCATGTGGAATCCGCGCCAGCCCCTGGGCGGCAACGACGAGGCGGCGCTGCAGGAGTCGCGCGTGATCCTCTGGCACGGCTTCTGCTCCGTGCACAAGCGCTTCACCGTGGACCAGATCGAGAAGGCACGCGCCGACTACCCGGGCGTCCGGGTGATCGTGCACCCCGAATGCCCCATGCCGGTGGTGGACGCCGCGGATGAGTCCGGTTCCACCGACTACATCCGCAAGGCCGTGGCCGCCGCCACCGAGCCGACCGTCTTCGCGATCGGCACCGAGGTCAACATGGTCAACCGGCTGGCCGCCGAGTACCCGCAGCACACCATCTTCTGCCTCGACCCGGTGATCTGTCCATGCTCCACGATGTACCGGATTCACCCGGGCTATCTGGCCTGGGTGCTGGAAGCCTACGCCGGAACCGGCCAGCTGCCCGGCGGTGAAGTCCTCAACCGGATCACCGTGCCCGATTCGGTGGCCGTTCCCGCCCGCGTGGCGCTGGAACGGATGCTGGCAGCCAGGCCGTGAACCTCGAACCGGCCCGGCGCGTGGCGGTGGTGGGGTCCGGCATCGCCGGGCTCTACGCCGCCGCGCTCGCCGCGGAACGCCCGGACACGGCCGTCACCCTGATCACCAAGGGCGGGCTGGCCGAGTCCAACACCTGGCACGCCCAGGGCGGAATCACCGCTGTCACCGCGCAGGGAACCGCGGCCGGCGATTCCGTCGCGGCGCACATCGCCGACACCCTCGCCGCCGGCGCCTTCATGAACGACGACGGCGCCGTGCGCCTGCTGTGCGCAGGTGCGGCGGCGGAAATCGCCACCCTGGAAGAGTGGGGCGTGGACTTCGACCGGCACGGCGGTGAATTGTCGCTCGGGTTGGAAGGGGCCCACTCGGCGCCGCGGATCCTGCATGCCGGCGGTGACCGCACCGGGGCAGGCATCGCCGAAGTGCTGATCCGCGTGGTCCGCGGCCCGGCGGAGGCGGGCCGGCTGGAGATCCTTGAGCACACGATGGTGCGGCGGCTGCTCACGGCCGGCGCGCGCGTGGCGGGCGTGGAGCTGATGCCCATGGGAGCAGGCGCGGTGCCCGACTACCTGGACACCGACGTCGTGATCCTCGCGACCGGCGGCGCCGGGCAGCTGTACCCCGCCACCACCAACCCCGCCGCCGCTACCGGCGACGGCGTGGCGCTGGCCTGGGAAGCCGGTGCGGTCCTGGCTGACCTTGAGTTCATCCAGTTTCACCCCACCCTGCTGGACCCGGCGGCGACCGGCGGCAGGGCCTTCATGATTTCGGAGGCGGTACGCGGCGAAGGCGCCGTGCTGGTGGATGCGGCGGGGGAGCGGTTCATGCCGGCGCTGCATCCGGACGCCGAGCTGGCGCCCCGTGACGTGGTCTCGCGCTGCATCCACAACCAGCTCCGGCTGCAGGAGGACAACGGGCTGCTGCCGCAGGTCTTCCTTGACGCCACCGGACTCGAGCGGGAGAAGGGCGCCGGTTTCCTGGCGGCGAGGTTCCCGATGATCGACGCCACCGTCCGCTCCCTGGGCTTCGACTGGACGCGGCAACCGCTGCCGGTGCGTCCGGCCTCGCACTACTGGATGGGCGGCGTGCGGACCGACCACGACGGCCGGACCTCGGTGCCCGGGCTGCTGGCCGTGGGCGAGGTCGCCCGCACCGGAGTGCACGGGGCCAACCGGCTGGCCTCGAACTCACTGCTGGAAGGCCTGGTTTTCGCCCGCCGTGCCGTGCGCGCGCTGGACCGGCCGGAGGCCGTGCCGGTGTT
>NZ_JBNHGF010000400.1:0-2457 GCF_059091005.1 Arthrobacter sp. Y3223164 | reverse complement strand
GGCCTCGTCGCCGTGCCCGGCGACCGGGCAGGACGCCGCATCCGAGGCCCGGGGCAGGGCGGGTTCTTCGACCGTGATGCCGTACAGCGCTTCCAGGGCGGCAATGTAACGCTCCTGCTCGCCGTTGGCGGCCAGTTCCCGCGCCCGCACGGTGGGCAGGTGCAGCAATTGCTTGACCATGCGGCGCATGGCGAACTCGACTTCCTGGGCCGGGCCGGTGCAGCCGTGCTGCGAGCGCACTTTCTCGAGCTCGTTCTCCAGTACCTGCATGGTGTGCTTGCGAAGCGCCACGATGGCGGAGTCCACGCTGCGCGCCTGCCGGCTGGCCTCGAAGCTGCGCGCCGCGTTGGCGACGATCTCGGCCGCCTGCTGCACGGATTCGGCCTGTTCCTCGGGCGCGGCCATCCGCACGGACTCCAGCGTGATCAGCTCCACGCCCTCGAGCGCGCCCACGGCGGGATCAAAGTCGTGGCTCAGCGCGAGGTCGATGATCGTGAGCGGCTTGTCGACGCCGGTGCGCACCCCGGCCACGCGCTCGGCACTGACCTGGTTGTCGCTGCCGCTGCAGCCGATGACGACGTCGGCGGATGCCATCGCGCTGTCCAGCGCCGCGTGGGTCAGCGGGACGCCGCCGCGGGTTTCGGTGAAAGCCGCGGCGCGGCCGGAAGCCGAGTAGACGCTGATGTGGGTGCAGCCGCGTTCGCGCAGCAGCGCCATGGTGGCCCCGGCATACGCGCCGGTCCCGAAGAGTACAACCTGCTTGCCCGACCAGTCCTTCTCGACGGCCAGATCCGTGGCGAGGTCCAGCGCGACCGACACGATCGAAAGCCCGCGGCCGCCGAGTGCCGTCTGCGTCCCGACGTCCTTGGCCGTCCGGGAAGCGGTCTGGAAGAGCCGGACCAGCCCCCCGCTCGCGGTGCCCTTTTCCTGCGCCTCGATCAGGGCCCGACGCACCTGGCCGGCCACCTCGCGTTCGCCGACCACGGCCGAATCCAGGCCGGCCCCGACCGCGAACAGGTGCCGCGCAACATCCTCGCCGGTGTTTACGTCGAAGGAGCGGGCGACCAGCGCGTCGTCCAGCCCCGAGCAGCGGCTGATCTGTTCAATGAGCGCGGCGCGGGCGGCCTCCAGGTCGGACTCGCTCTCGGTCTCGCAGTAAACTTCCACCCGGTTGCAGGTAGCCAGGACCACGGCTCCGGTGACCGGGGACCCGTCTGCGAGCACGTCGGTATCGATCCGGGAGGTGCCGGCACTCAGGCGGGCCACCGTTTCCAGATCGACCTTGGAATGGGTTGCAACAAGTGAAAGTAAGACCACAGCGCCTCTATCTTAGCGGGAAGCCAGCGTCGGCTCCTCCAAGCTTGGCCCATTAACCCGGCGTTAACCTGGTTTCGGGCGCCGCCGGCGCCGGTGATATTGGCCACTCGGGCCGGTGGCCGCCGCCATCCCGCGCTCCCGGCGCCGCCCGCGGTTGGCCAGAAGCAGGGCCGCTGGACCAGAATCTATGTCATGACACTCAATGCTTCCCATCCCCTGGTGGATGGGCGTACCGCCGACTCGGACCTGATCACCGCCTACCGCGGAGGGAAGCCGGGCCGCCGTCCTGTCTGGTTCATGCGGCAGGCCGGGCGCTCATTGCCCGAATACAAGGAAGCGCGGCAGGGCATCGCGATGCTGGATGCCTGCCTGAAACCGGAACTGGCGGCGGAAATCACCCTGCAGCCGGTGCGCCGCCACGATGTGGACGCAGGCATCTTCTTCTCCGACATCGTTATCCCGTTGAAGCTGGCCGGGGTGGATGTTGACATCGTCCCCGGTGTCGGCCCGGTCCTTGGCGCACCCGTCCGCACCGCCGCCGACGTCGCCGCCCTGCCGGTACTCACCGACGAATCGCTGGAGCCCATCCGCGAGGCGGTCCGGCTGACGGTGGCCGAGCTCGGCGCCAAGCCGCTGATCGGCTTCGCCGGCGCCCCGTTCACGCTTGCCGCGTACATGGTGGAGGGCCGGCCGTCCCGCGACCACTTGGGGCCGCGCACCATGATGCATGCCGACCCGGAGACCTGGGATGCCTTGGCCGGCTGGGCCGCGGACGCTTCGGGCAAGTTCCTGCGGGCGCAGTTGGAAGCGGGCGCCAGTGCGGGACAGCTGTTCGATTCCTGGGCGGGTTCGCTGTCCCTGGCTGACTACCGCCGGCGCGTGGCACCGGCGTCGTCGCGCGCCCTGGACCACGTCCGCCACCTGGGCGCGCCGCTGGTCCACTTCGGCACCGGAACGTCCGAACTGCTCGTGGCCATGCGCGACGTCGGGGCGGACGTGATCGGCGTCGACTACCGGCTGCCGCTGGACGAGGCGAACCGCCGGCTGGGCGGACGCACGCCGCTGCAGGGCAACATCGATCCGGCGCTGTTGTCGGCGCCGTGGGAGGTGCTGGAGGCCCATGTGCGCGAGGTGCTGGCC
>NZ_JBNHGF010000399.1:0-2460 GCF_059091005.1 Arthrobacter sp. Y3223164 | reverse complement strand
CCCACGGCTGAGCCGACCACCTCGCCCACCGGCACCCCCACCGCCGCACCGACGCCGACGCCCACGGGCGAGCCCACGGAGGCACCGACGTCGTCCCCCACCGTGGAACCGACCCAACCCGCGCAGCCGACGCCGAGCCCGAGCCCCACTGACGACGACGGCCGCCCGCGCCACCGCTTTCGGAGCCAGGTGGACTTCAGCTCCGACCAGTTGGATCTGGACCGCCCGGTCACGGAATTCCGGCAGACGCCGCATTCGTCCGTCTATCTGGAGGTCTTCAACCGGGACCTGCGCTTTGACGACGGCGCCGTGTTCGAGATGTGGAGCTTTGACTCGCGGGAGTCGGGCCGCGGTTTTCCCGGCCCGTTGATCCGGCCGTTGGAAGGGCAGATCTTCCACGCCACCGTGCATCCCTCGATGGGGCCGCACACCATCCACTGGCACGGGCTGGAACCCGACCCGCGCAACGACGGGGTCGGCCATACGTCCTTCGAGATCGGCGGCACGTACACGTACCAGTGGGCGCCGGAGCCGGGCCGGCCCGGAGATCCCAACTACGGCGCGGCCGGCACCTACTTCTACCACTGCCACGTCAACACCGTGCTGCACGCGCAGATGGGGATGTTCGGCCCCGTGATCGTGGATCCGGTGGTGCACCAGGACTACCCGGTGACGCCGGGAGCGCGGCGGGCGTTCGTGGACGGGCCGGAGTACGACGTCGACACCGAGTCCATTCTGATCCCGTATTCGCTGGATCCGCGCTGGCACGAAATGCACCATGCGGCCGGGCTCTCCGGCGAAGACGTCGGGCTGAACCGGTTCGAACCCAAGCACTTCTACCTGATGGGCGGCGAGCTGGTTCGCCGGCGCTCCGGCGACAACCGGGTGTGGAGCCTGTCGGCGCTGCGGGCCAACGTGGCTGGCGGCGAGAAGAAGCCGACGCTGCTGCGCATCCTGAACGCCAAGCTTCCCAACCGCATGTACTTCACGGCCATGGACGGGGAGCCGGTGCGGATGGCCGAGCTGATCGCGCACGACGGACGGCCGTTCCGTGACACCTCCGTCCCGGGGGCGCCGTCTCCGACCTGCCGGGAGGCCGGATACCCGCTCATGACCGACGTGCTGGCCTTCGGCGCGGCCGAGCGGTACGACGTGATGCTGCACCCGCCGGAGCGGGGGGAGTACCGGCTGCGGGTCGAGTGGGAGGACTGGATCACCGGCGCAACCGTGGGCGTCCGCGAAGTGCCGATCACCGCGGCCTGACAGGCGGGAGACAGCGGCCTGAAGCAGGCAGCAATAGCCCCAACGCGTGCGGCAAACGGACAGTAACCTTTTGGCTACGGGTCCGCGGCACGCTGTGGCGCGCGTTTCCTTCCCGGGCCGACTTCCTTAGGCTGGGTTCGTGATCTTCAAAGCCGTGGGCGACAGCCGCCCCTACCCCGAACATGGCCACGTCAGCCCCAAGGATTGGGCCGAGGTGCCGCCGCGCCAAGTGCGCCTGGACGAGCTGATCACCACCAAGTCGACGCTCAACCTCGATGCCCTGCTGGCCGAGGACTCCACGTTCTTCGGGGATTTGTTCCCGCACGTGGTGCAGTGGCAGGGGAACCTTTATCTGGAAGACGGACTGCACCGCGCGGTCCGCACGGCGCTCCACCAGAGGGCCGTGCTGCATGCCCGGGTCCTGGTGGTCGATGACTGAACCCAGCGTCCCGCCGCCACCCCGACGCAAGCCCAAGCAGATACTGAGCTGGCAGGGCCAGCGCGTCATCACCGAAGAGGATCTGGACCGCGTCTTCGTCGAGGACGGCAATGTGGAGAAGCCGCACAGTTACCAGCGGCGGATCCTGCACGGGGCGGTGTTGGTGCTGCTGGTCGGCCTGGTCATCGCGGCGGCGCTCGCGGCCCTGGCCGTCGCCCGCGGCGACCTGAAGGTTCCCGGCTGGGGCCCGCCGCCGCCACCGGAAGCGGTCACCTGCCCGACCGGCACCTACGACTACCCGGACAACGGTTCGTTCCGGCTCAACGTCTACAACGGCACGCAGTTGGAAGGCCTGGGCAGCAAGGTGGCCGCGGCGTTGTCCGACCGCGGCTACGACATCGGTTCCGTCGGCAACAAGACCTTGAGCGTCTACGGGATGAGCGCCGTCGTCGTGTCCGGCAAGGCCGGCGAGGCCAACGCCTTCAACCTTCAACGGAATATTCCCGACTCGGAATATGTGGCCGACGACCGTGCCGACGACAGCGTGGACGTGGTGGTGGGCGCCGGCTACAAGGAACTCGTGCCGGTTAACCGGGTGGACCAGACGCCGGGGACGCTGAGCTGCCCGCGGCTGTCGCCCACCCCCAGCGAACCGGCGGAGCAGGAGTAGCGCTTCCAGCACGACGTCGGTGCCTGGCCAAGTCGCGTACCGCACCGTCGGCGACACGCAGCTCCCGCCGTGCCGCCCGCCCTCATCG
>NZ_JBNHGF010000398.1:0-2462 GCF_059091005.1 Arthrobacter sp. Y3223164 | reverse complement strand
GGAGGCGGTGCACCGCCGTCGTGCCGGGCGCGGGACCGGTCCGGACGCGTGTGGCTTCTGCGGCACGGCGGCTTCCCGTCGTCCTCGCGATCTGCGGTGTGCGCGTCTTCAACCGGCGCCCGGCTGCCCTCCTCGGGTAAATTGGAGGAGTTGAGTAACCAAAGAGACCCACTTTTGCAGGGAGACGCCTCACCCATGGCCAAGATTATCTATACCCACACCGACGAAGCGCCGATGCTGGCCACCTATTCGTTCTTGCCGATCGTTGAGGCCTACGCCTCCACGGCTGGTGTGGAAGTGGAGACCCGCGACATCTCGCTCGCCGGCCGTATCATCGCCGTCTTCGGCGACTACCTCACCCCCGAGCAGCGGATCGGCGACGCCCTGGCCGAACTGGGCGAACTGGCCAAGCAGCCGGAAGCCAACATCATCAAGCTGCCGAACATCAGCGCCTCCGTGCCGCAGCTGAAGGCTGCCATCAAGGAGCTGCAGGGCCACGGCTACGCGCTGCCCGACTACCCGGACGATCCGTCCTCCGACGAGGAGAAGGACATCCGCGCCCGCTATGACAAGATCAAGGGCTCGGCGGTCAACCCGGTGCTGCGCGAGGGCAACTCGGACCGCCGCGCGCCCCTGTCGGTGAAGAACTACGCGCGCCAGAACCCGCACAGCATGGGCGCCTGGACCGCCGACTCCAAGACGAACGTGGCCACCATGGGCGCCGATGACTTCCGCTCCAACGAGAAGTCGGTGGTCATGCCGGCCGACGACAAGATCAAGATCCAGCTGGTGGCCGAGGACGGTACCGTCACGGTCCTGAAGGACGCCTTCCCGGTGCTGGCCGGCGAGGTCATCGACGGCACCGTCATGCGCGCCGCCGCCCTGGACGAATTCCTGGCCGCCCAGGTGGCCCGCGCCAAGGAAGAAGGCGTGCTCTTCTCGGCGCACCTGAAGGCCACCATGATGAAGGTCTCCGACCCAATCATCTTCGGCCACGTGGTCAAGGCCTACTTCTCCGAGCTGTTCGCAGCCTACGGCGACAAGCTTGCCGCTGCCGGCCTGAGCCCGAACAACGGCTTGGCCGCCATCCTGAACGGGCTGGCGGCGCTGGACGCCGAGGACCGCAAGGGCGTCCAGGAACTGATCGACAAGGGCCTGGACGAGGGCCCGGCCATCGCCATGGTGGACTCCGACAAGGGCATCACCAACCTCCACGTTCCCTCGGACGTGATCGTGGACGCCTCGATGCCGGCCATGATCCGCACCTCCGGCCACATGTGGGGGCCGGACGGCCAGGAAGCCGACACGCTGGCAGTGCTGCCGGACAGCTCCTACGCCGGGATCTACCAGGTGGTTATCGACGACTGCCGCGCCAACGGTGCCTACGATCCGACCACCATGGGCACCGTCCCCAACGTCGGCCTGATGGCCCAGGCGGCGGAGGAATACGGCAGCCACGACAAGACGTTCGAGATCCAGACCGCCGGCACCGTGCAGGTAGTCGACGGGGCCGGCACCGTGCTCATCGAGCACCAGGTGTTCCCGAACGATATCTGGCGCGCCTGCCAGACCAAGGACCTGCCGATCCGCGACTGGGTGAAACTGGCCGTGACGCGCGCCCGCGCCAGCCAGACCCCGGCCGTGTTCTGGCTGGACGAAACCCGCGCCCACGACGCCAACCTGATCGCCAAGGTGAACGAGTACCTCAAGGACCACGACACCGACGGCCTGCAGATCGAGATCATGGCCCCGGAGAAGGCCACCGCCTTCACCCTGGAGCGCCTCCGCAAGGGCGAGGACACCATCTCGGTGACCGGCAACGTGCTGCGCGACTACCTGACGGACCTGTTCCCGATCCTGGAGCTCGGCACGAGCGCCAAGATGCTCTCGATCGTCCCGCTGATCAACGGCGGCGGCCTGTTCGAGACAGGTGCCGGCGGCTCCGCTCCGAAGCACGTCCAGCAGCTGCTGGCCGAGAACCACCTGCGCTGGGATTCGCTCGGCGAGTTCCTGGCCCTGGCCGTGTCCTTCGAGCACCTGGCCACCTCCACGGGCAACGCCCGCGCGCAGATCCTGGCCGACACGCTGGACGCCGCCACGGGCACGTTCCTGCTGGAAAACAAGTCGCCCAAGCGCAAGGCCGGCGAGCTGGACAACCGGGGCAGCCACTTCTACCTGGCCCTGTACTGGGCGCAGGAACTGGCCAACCAGACCGCCGACGCCGAGCTGGCTGCGGCCTTCTCCGGCGTTGCCTCCGAGCTGGCCCAGAACGAAGGGGCCATCGTCGGCGAGCTCAACGCCGTGCAGGGATCCCCGGTGGACCTGGACGGCTACTACCGGCCGGACGCCGCCAAGGCCGCCGAGGTCATGCGCCCGTCGGCCACGCTGAACAGCATCGTGGCCACGCTGACCGGCAAGAAGTAGGCGGCGCCGGGCGCCCGTCCGGCAGCAGCCACCCCGTT
>NZ_JBNHGF010000397.1:0-2473 GCF_059091005.1 Arthrobacter sp. Y3223164 | reverse complement strand
CCGAAGGCGGGATGAGCCAGGCCGAAGTGGAGGCGATGCTCGACGCCGGGGCGGTGGCCGTGCGGCTGGGGCCGCACGTCCTGCGGTCCTCCACGGCCGGACCCGCCGCCTTGACCTTGCTCAGCGAGTTGCTGGGCCGCTGGCACTGACCACGTCGGTCAGCAGCACTGGCCTAGGTGATGGTGAAGACCTTGCTGTCCGCATTCTGCCGTTCGTCGGTCCGCCCGTCCTGGTCCTTTTGGAACACGTACAGCCGGTAGGTGCCCGGGTCCAGCTTCTGGCTGAACCGGAACTCGCCGATCTGCCCGCTGTCGGCATCAACGAGGGCCGTGCCGTCCTTGACCAGGTCGCCTTCGGACGTGTCGTCGGAGCCGGCCAGGCGGAAAATCTGCCAGCTCAGTTCCGATTCGTACGCGACGCCGCGGCCGAACACCTCCACGCGTCCGGCGGCGGTGGCACCGTCGGCCGGATCAATGATCCATACCGGGGCCGCCAGACTGCTGTTCCGGCCCATCGGCTGGCCCAGCGGCACATGGCCAAAGGCTTCGTAACCGTGATGTCCGTCCACCAGGATGACCACTTCCAGCGGATCGTCCGACGTGCTCAGCCCGGCGTTCGCCGCCGCGGCCGTGGCGGTGAAGACCAGTTGCTGCACGGCCCGTTCGGCGATGCCGGCATCCACGCGGCGGCTGAACGCGTCCGAGGAAATGTCCAGCGTGATGACCGACCCGTTGGTGATGGAGGCGCCCACCTTGCTCGCCGGGCTGAGCGGATTGAAGTAGTCCGGATCCAAGGGCTGCAGCCGCGTCAGCGCGGCCACCGCCGTCGTAATGGGATCACCCAGGTTCTCCGCCTGGCGGTATTCGCGGTACAGGAACACGTTCCCGGCGTTGGTGCCCAGCCAATAGACGGGGGAGAGCTCCGAGGAGCGCAGGGTCTCGACCGGCACGCTGGAGACCAGGGGGCTGCTGGCCGAAGCGGGGTCGGTGGGGTTGGGCATGGAGGTCTGTCCGCCTCCGCCACCGCCGGCGGCCTGCGGCGAGCATCCGAGCAGCACCAGCGATGAGGCAGTGACCAGGGCCAACCACGCACCGAAGCGGCGTGTTGGGACCGAGCCTGCAGGCTGCCGGAGCTGGTTGCTGGTGATGCTTTCGATCCCTTCTGACGTTGGCAATGACCGGGTTTTTGTGGGCCGAAAAGGGCTGCTGCCGCCTTTCCTGCCTCACTAGCTTGGCATACGGGAGGGGGGCTGATGGCTGCTTTAACCGGCGCTCAACCGGACTGATGCAGGATTGATGCAGGATCGATACCAAGGCGTTTTTCGTGCCCGCAGAGGACTGTGCGGCGGCTCGTGCCGTAGCATGGACGTGTACCGTCGGGACCGGATCCATTTCCGGTTACCGCCAGCAAGCGCCCACCGAAGGAGCGATGAAAGGCCACATCGGCCGGACTATGTCCCAATCACGCCTGGATGTCGATCCGCTGGGATCAAGCAGCCGTTCCGTCCATTTCGATTCGTCGGAACACATGGTCAGGGCGCTCGGCGCCCACGACGAGGTGCTGCGGGTCATCGAGTCGGAGTTCAGCGATGTGGACCTGCATGTACGCGGCAACGAACTTTCAATCACCGGCCCCGCCGACGCGGTGCAGCTCACGCTCAACGTGGTGGAAGAGATCCGCGCCCTGGCAGCGAAGGATACGAGGATCACCGCGCAGGTGGTCGCCCAGCTGCTGCGCATGCTCGGCGAACAGTCGGCGCAGCGGCCGGCAGAAGTCCTGACCCTGAACATCCTCTCCTCGCGCGGCCGCAACATCCGGCCCAAGACCCTGAACCAGAAGAACTACGTCGAAGCCATCGACAACCACACCGTGGTGTTCGGCATCGGCCCCGCGGGCACCGGCAAGACCTACCTGGCGATGGCCAAGGCGGTCCAGGCCCTGCAGCACAAAGAGGTCAACCGCATCATCCTGACCCGACCCGCCGTCGAGGCGGGGGAGCGGCTGGGCTTCCTGCCCGGCACGCTCAGCGACAAGATCGACCCGTACCTGCGCCCGCTCTACGACGCCCTGCACGACATGATGGACCCGGAATCGATTCCGCGCCTGATGGCCGCGGGCACCATTGAGGTGGCGCCGCTGGCCTACATGCGCGGGCGCACGCTCAACGACGCGTTCATCATTTTGGACGAGGCGCAGAACACGACCCCGGAACAGATGAAGATGTTCCTCACCCGGCTGGGCTTCGGTTCCAAGATGGTCGTGACCGGGGACGTGACGCAGATCGACCTGCCCGGCGGCACCAGCTCGGGCCTGAAGATCGTCAGCGAAATACTCGACGGCGTGGAGGACGTCCGCTTCTCCCGGCTGGACGCCACCGACGTGGTCCGCCACCGGCTGGTCAGCGACATCGTGACGGCGTACAGCCGCTGGGACGAGTCCCGCCGCGGCGAGGGCGGCCGGGACGAGTCGCGCC